>JABBNV010000233.1:0-1271 GCA_019352125.1 Acidobacteriota bacterium
CGTCGTGTTCTTCACGCAGAATAGCCTCGGAGACGTTGGGCACAAGAACCGCTGCGGCATGCTGCATTACGGCACGAAAGAGGGCATCCTTATCGCTGAAGTGTGCGTAGACGGTGGTCTTTGAGACTCCAGCATTGGTGGCGACTGCGTCCATGGATGTGCCGTCATAGCCGTGAGTCAGGAGCAGATCCACCGCTCCGTCCAGAATCGCTTCTCTCTTTGTATTGGATCTACGCGCGCGTGGCTTTGGCACCTGAGCATCCATAGTCATTCTTGGTGCGCACCCGACGTTTCGAGTCCCTCTTGCACGCTGGCTCCCGTGATCCAGCTGACAACCTTGTCCCTGTCTACGTTAGCGGTGGCAATGTCTGCAGCTTTGCGTCCCCGGTTAAGCACCACAGTCCGGTCAGAGACTGCAAAGGCAAGCGGAATATTGTGTGTGACCAGGATGATGGATGTGCCCTTCGCCGCGAGGGATCTGATGAGGGATTCGACGAGTTCAGCCTGCTCATGACCCAGCGCAGCGGTAGGTTCGTCTAGCAGGAGGATTCCGCTTGCTGGCAACCGAGCTGCCGCACGGGCAATGGCCACTACCTGCCGTTGCCCGCCGGAGAGCATCTCCACCGGCCGGGTCACGGGTGCCGTACGCACACCCAGAGCATCAAGTTCCGACTGCGACTCGCGGCGCATCGAGGCCCTGTCCAAAAATCCGAGCCAACCGAGAGGCCCTTTCCGAAGCTTTTCGCGTCCCAGCGTGAGGTTCGAGGCGATATCAAAGGAATCCACGAGCGCCAGATCCTGGTACACCATCTGGATGCCGGCACTTGCCGCATCGCGAGGTGAACGGAAATCCTGGGCAGCTCCGTTCACTGTGAGCATCCCGCCGGTAGGCCGGTGGACGCCGGACATTACCTTGAGCAGGGTGGATTTTCCGGCGCCGTTGTCGCCGAGTAGCGCCACCACCTCACCGTGCGCTACGGCAAGGCTGACGCTCTCTAGGGCGCGCGCGTACCCGTAGTGCACGGTGATATCACTTAGCTGTAGAGCTGGTGAGGAGTTCATGAGCCTTTCCCTCCTTCGTAGGAACGTCGTGCCCGGAAAGCAGTAGCTTTGACGTCATCGTTGTGGTCCACATATTGAGCCCTAGGCCTGCAACCAACAGGATGCCGGTGACGATCGAGGACCAATTGCTGGGAACGCCGGCAAGGAGCAATCCGGCGGAAATTGCTGCGATGACAATTGCACCGAGGGCAACGCGAGGCAGACTACCG
>JABBNV010000233.1:1281-3819 GCA_019352125.1 Acidobacteriota bacterium
GTAAAGGGTATGCCGGCAAGTGCTACCGCCGTCATTGCGCTGAAGACGACGCCGATGCTGGGCCCCGGTACCGCTGTAGAGATGAACGCAGCGGTCACTATGCCGCCCACCGCAGCGCAAAAACCCGAAATAGCAAAACCTGCCACGCGATACCGTGACACGGGGATTCCAACACGGCGGGCAGCTTCGGCATTTCCGCCCACAGCAAGCAACCGCATTCCATGACGCGTCTGCCGAAGGAAGATGGTCATGCACAGATAGAGCCCTAGGGCTATGTACACCGGTGCAGGGATGCCGAGATAGGTCTGTGTTCCGAGAAAGCGAAGCTGGGTGAGTCTAGGAATATTGATGTTCCCAGCCAGCAGTAGCGACACTCCGCTCAACGATGTCAGCATGGCGATGGTAACAATCAGGCCGTTGAAGCCGCGGATCACGATGAACCCATTGATCACACCGATGATGACCCCAGCCGCCAGCCCCGCCGGGATTGCCCCCGCTACGGGGGTCCCTGACGTCAGTAACTTCGCGGTGATTACGCCGGAGAACGCCGCAGTGGCTGGCACGGACAAATCCAATACCCCGGTCATCACACCCACGCCCACCCCAGCCGCGTAAATTGATGCAATCGCTGCTGAATTGAGCACCGAGACGCCTGTGGAGAGGGTGAAGAAGTATGGGGCACCCCAGAAAGCAAACACGAAGACGATCGCTATGCCGAGCACAAGAAGACCTTGATCGCGGATAAAGAGGAGCCCACGAACCTTGTTGGGGAGGATGGCTCCCGGGGCAGAGGAGCGGAGCGCGCTGTGAACCGTCATGACTTGTTCTGTTCTGTCACTTTAATGGCGGTTTTGAAGATGCTTCCCGTCTTGGTCGGGGACTTAATCAGTTCCAAGAGGTTGTCACCAGCAGCCTGTGAGGATGCCGAGTAGTCCCAGGCGACTACGGACGTGATATCGCCTGCTTTAAGTGCCGCCATCGTGTCAGGGCCGCCACCTCCGGCAACCAGACACTTCGGCTTCTTTCCCGCCGCCTGAAATGCTGCCACAGCGCCGAGAGCCGTCTCATCAGAGGCTGCAATGACCACGTCCACGTCCGGATGCGCGTTCAACAGATCAGTAGTGGTTGTTTGGGCTGAAGCAACGTCTTGGGCCTGAGCTGAGGCCACAATGCTTCCACCTGTGTAGTCCTTGATAACCGAAGCGTGGACATCAGCCGCACCGCCTGCTACCGCAGAAGCCTCAAGCAACATGGTCTTTGAAGCACCTTTGCTCTTGGCACAGGTGTTGGCGAGCTCCGCGATCTTGGATCCGTAGTCCGTGAATGACGCGGAATCGAAGACAATGCCAGACTGGGCGTCGCTAAATCCGAAGGACTTTGGGTCTGCCTCCAGCACCACTGGGACACCAGCGGACTTCAGAGCGTCCAAGCTGGGGGAGAGTGCTTCGGCAGCCACCGGGAATACCCAGGCGGCCGCTATGGAATGGGTCGCAATGGCTTGGCTGATTTGCTGGGCCTGCGTTACCGCGTCGAACTTAGCATCATAAACGGTCACGTGGTAGCCCTTGGATCCCAGGTATTTAGTGACTGAATCGGCCAAAGTGGTGATGATCGGAATTTGGCCCGAGACGCTAAAGAAGGCAATTTCACCCTTCTTCTCCGGCGTAGTGCTGCTTGTGTCCGAGGTGGTGCTGCTAGGGGCTGATGTTTGTGCGCTGCTGGAACAGCCGACAAGTGCCAGTGCACAGAGAACGAAAAATGCCGTTGTGGCTAGCCATAGTTTCTTCATTGAAACTCCTCTTGGGGGTCCGGTAGCTGTTGCATCCCGGGCGTGTCGAACGGGCACGTCATCGAAATGATTAAGTTCGCTGGGCGCTATCACCATGATGCGACCGGTAGTCAGATAAACTCTTGATTTCTGTACCGTACCGAACAGTTCAATTAAGCACAAGCATCAGCCGAAAATTGATGCTCAATGGATGGAGCGTCGTGGGTAAGAAGCGAGATGGAAAGCTGGAGCCAGTGGGCATGGAGGAGAGTTCTTCGGATCCTCACAGAATCCTCGAGGCGCTGTTGGATGCCGTGATCGGCGCTGATGGCGAGACTGTTTCCACCCTTGCCGACCTATCCGCCCAAGAACACGGCTCACTGAAAGTCAGACATTCGACGGCGGACGGCAAGGCAAGGTTGGAACCGGAGTTCACGCTGGTGGATGGTCAGCGCGTTACTACTGCAGTCTGGCTGCCAGTCTCTGCCGGTGCAGGGGTCCTGGATTTGTACGTTTTCGATTCCTTCGAGGTTGCCGGTGACCGCGTAGTCACGCACGTCACCAGTGCCGTGCCTGGTCTTGACTACGCGCACCAGCGGGTGCAGGAAGGCCGCCGTCGCCCGCTACCAAAAACTTTTGAGGAGGACGATGTGCCTGCTCACAGCGCAGCCCTGGTGGCGGGATTCAATCGTGATGTTTTCGAGGCGGGAGATCAGGATGCTGTTGATCGCTACGTCACGGAGGATTACCGGCAGCACGCGCAATGGCGA
>JABBNV010000233.1:3829-4659 GCA_019352125.1 Acidobacteriota bacterium
ACGGTACGGTACTGTAAACGGTCATCTAAAGAAGGAACGCCAAATGAGCCAAATGATTAGCGCACCTGGTCTGCCTACGGTAGACATCGAAGCATTCAAGGGTGCTATGGGAGCAGTGGCAACACCGGTTTCGGTGGTGACTGCGTATGCGGGCGCTGCACATGGAACCACGGTCAGTGCCTTCATGTCGCTCTCACTTGAGCCCACCATGGTGCTGATCTCGCTCCATGAAACGAGTGACTTGCTCGAAATCCTCCACCAGTCTCGTCGTTTCGGATTGAACGTGCTGGCGCACGATCAAGGAGGCATTGGAGCCCAGTTCGCGCGACGTGGGGTGGACCGCTGGGACGGTGTGGAGTGGGATCTTCAGCACGAGGTTCCGCGCCTGGCAGGCACCGCATCCTTTGTGGCATGCTCCATCTCCCAACTGATCACGGCGGGGGATCACGCGATTCTGACGGGCGTCGTGGACTATGCAGAAAACTCCGAGCGGCCGGGTCTGGTCTACCAGCACCGCCGCTTCGGAACCTTTATGGCCAACTGATTCGAACAAAAAGAAGGAATGAAGATGACGCAAGATACATCGACGTATGCGACGACTCCTCGCCCGCGACCCATCAACGTCCCCAAGCTCCATCACGCCACTTACATGACTATGGATATCGATCCAATGGTGCGCTTCTATGAAGCTGTCTGCGGTCTGCAACCAGTCTTTTACTCGGAACATGCCGCCTGGATGACCAACGATGAGTCAAACCATCGCATTGCCTTGCTGCGCATTCCGGGAACCAAGCCGCCGGTGGACAAGCCGCACACTGCCGGAATCCATC
>JABBNV010000234.1 GCA_019352125.1 Acidobacteriota bacterium
CCCAACGGTCGGTAGCCCGCCGGACATCCTCCGTGTGGACGAAATATTCCGTCAAGTTGGCGGACTCATCCACCGTTTTGATCTTCATGGGGGAGAGGGCAGGAGGCCCAGCTTGAAACGCCCGTACCAGCTTGGTGTAGGCCTCAGGGGTACTGGACTTCTGGGCCAGCTTGGCTGTGGCTTTCTCCGACGCACGATTAAACGGCTTGAACACCAGGCCCAGGCCGACGCCCACATTGCGTTCGCGCAGGTAAAGGTGAGCCGCTAACTCTTGGCTGCGCCAGCCGGCGCAGAGCGTGGGGGCATCAGGCCCGGCTGCTAGAAGAGTCTCGGCCAATACTTCGCGGGAAGGGGCTACAAAGTGCATCACTTGTGAAGTTAGCACGGTACGCGCCGCCGCGGGAGTTGTGAATCGCCCAAACGTGCCCAAAAATGTGCAGCCTTATCTGCACTAGAATGGCCTTGATGTCTCAGCAACCCACTCCCCAGCAAACAACCGGCCAGCCGCAAGTGGACGCCTCGGCGCCGGCGCTCCCCGGATCTACCGCCCTCAGCCCTGAAATTGCTGCCTTGTTGAAGCACGACGATGCCCATCTGGTGGCGGCCGTGGTGCAGCAATGGGACACCCAAGAGGTACTGATGCTGGGGTGGATGGATGAAGAAGCTTTACAGCGCACACTCACCAGCGGCCGGGTGACTTTCTATTCACGCTCCCGCAAAGAATATTGGCGCAAAGGGGATACCTCGGGGCACGTCCAGTTTGTGAAATCGGTGGCGGTGGATTGTGACGGCGATGCTCTGCTGGTGCGGGTGGATCAGATTGGGGTGGCCTGCCACACCGGTACGCGCACCTGCTTTGACGGTCGTGACCTTCCCGCAGTTCAGGGGCAATTGCCCGCCGCTTAGCATGTACCCCAGCACCCACGGCACCGCGAACACGTAAGGAATATGCGTCAGCAATGCAGGATTTAGGCGTTATTAGCCCCACCCTCGATGAGTTCAGGGAACAGGCAGAACATTCTCGGATTATCCCCGTCCGGATTAAGGTGTTGGCTGACGCCCAAACGCCCATCGGCCTTTACCGGAAACTCACCCAGGCACAGCCCGGTACTTTCTTGATGGAGTCGGCTTCGATGGGTGGTGTGTGGTCCCGCTATTCCTTCATTGGGGTGAATTCCCGGGCCACGCTGACCAGCAAGGACGGCCGTGCGCACTGGCACGGCGAGCCTCCAGTAGGAGTCCCCACGGGCGGTAACCCGGTAGAGGCTTTGCGGGACACGGTTGCGGCTCTGCGCACCGACCGCTTTCCAGGTTTGCCGCCGTTTACCTCCGGCATGGTGGGCTTTGTGGGTTGGGAAGCAGTGCGGCGTTGGGAAAAACTCCCGAATCCGCCCGCCGATGACTTGCAGTTGCCTGAATTGGCCATGAACTTGGTTGCGGATATGGCAGTCCATGACAATAGCGACGGAACGGTGCTGCTGATTGCCAATGCCATCAACGCCAATGACACGCCGGACAATGTGGATGGTGCCTGGCATGATGCTGTGCGCAGATTGCGGGGCATGTTGGCACAGATGGCGCTGCCCGTTGAGCAGCCGGTCTCCGTCTTAAACGTGGACGGCGACTACGCCCAGGCGGTTACGCACCGTTGGGCTGAGGATGGCTACTTGGCAGCCATCGACCAGGCCAAGGAAGCGATTGTTGACGGTGAAGTTTTCCAGGTAGTTGTGTCACGGCGCTTTGAGCTGGAGTGCCAAGCTTCCGCGCTGGACGTGTACCGGATTTTACGGCACTCCAACCCAAGCCCCTACATGTACCTGTACAGCTTTGCTGATGGGAATGGCCAGCCGTTCTCCATCGTCGGCTCGTCCCCGGAATCCCTGGTGACGGTCACAGGGACGGAAGTCATTACTCATCCCATTGCCGGCTCACGCCCGCGCGGAAAAACGACGGAAGCGGACAAGGCGCTGGCCCAGGAACTGCTGGCGGATGAGAAGGAGCGGGCAGAACACTTAATGCTGGTGGATCTGGCCCGCAATGATCTCTCCAAGGTGTGCAAGCCCGGAACTGTTGACGTCACTGAGTTCATGGAAGTGGAGAAATTCAGCCACATCATGCACCTGGTCTCTACCGTGGAGGGTGAGCTGGATCCGGCCCGTAGCGCGTATGACGTACTGGCGGCCACCTTCCCCGCGGGTACCCTTTCGGGTGCACCCAAACCGCGTGCCCTGCGACTTCTGGACGAGTTGGAACTGGTACGCCGTAGTGTTTATGGCGGCGTCGTAGGGTATCTGGATTTTGCCGGAAATATGGATGTGGCGATTGCCATTCGCACCGCTCTGCTGAAGGGTGGCAAGGCATACGTTCAGGCCGGCGGCGGTATTGTGGCTGATTCGGATCCGGCCGCTGAGGCACAGGAATCCGTCAATAAGGCAGCGGCCCCGTTGCGGGCAGCCTATGCAGCGGCTTCGCTGCGATCATTGGATTTCGAGAAATTGGCTGGTGAGGCATGAGCGAGACGAAGAAGCCCAAGGCGTGGCAACGAAAGTCCACGCTGGTATTGGCCGGTGTTGTGTTTGCTTTGGCCGTTTTTGGTACGACGACGCAAACGTGGGTGCATGTAAAGCTGTCTGCCGGTGTGGTGAAGCAGGCGGATTTGAACATTGTGGGTAGCAAGGCTGCCACCGCAGTGACCGCGCTGGCGCTGGTTGCGCTGGCTGGCTCATTGGCTGCGTCGATTGCTGGACGGGTAGCTCGCGTCGTTGTGACGGTGCTGGTTTCACTGGCAGCAATTGGCATCATTTTCTCCTCCGCGGCTGTGATTGCAAACCCGCAGGGCGCGGCAGCGGGGCCAGTGGGCACGGCAACTGGCGTTACCGGCACGCCTACGGATGCATCGGTAACACTGTTCCCGGCTCTGGCTGTGGCAGCAGGCGTACTGCTATTACTGGCTTCCGTGCTGATGGGCATCAGCGGCCGCAAATGGGGCCAACGTGCCAGTAAGTTTGATCGGGCTGCGCCGGGTGTACAGGCTGCGCAACCGCACCCTGCGTCAGAGGGCGAGGCCAGCGTGGCCACGGCCGCACAGGAACCTGACGATGACATTGCCAGATGGGACGCGCTGAGCCGGGGAACGGACCCTACGGACTAGCAAAGCACCACAAAGCTCGCAGGCGACGCCGCGGGCATAATCAATGGCAGAATGTAATTGGACGTACACGAAATAGGGAGACACCTGATGACCGAGACCACTGCACCGAAGACCGAGCAGGCAGCTGTAGACCACTCTGCTGATTTGGGTCACGGAAACAGCCCCGCCGCATGGACCACCGTCTTCGTGATGACGCTGGGCGCGCTCGTGAGCTGTATTGCTTTTGTGATTGGCCCGGACGCCACCTTGGTGTTCTGGCTCGGCATTGCTGTGATGGCGATCGGGCTTATTATTGGTCTGGTCATGCGATCTGCCGGATACGGCGTAGGCGGCTCAAAGCTGAAGAACGCTGGCCACTGAGTCGTGACTGTTCTTGCGGACATCATTGACGGCGTTCGGGAAGACCTAGCCGTCCGGATGGACAGCGTTTCACTAGCGGACCTCAAGGCACTGGTGGCAGAGGCGGCTCCGGCCCGAAATGCGCTGACGGCCCTGGGCGGAACTCGTGAAGTTCCTACCGAACTGCACGTTATTGCCGAGGTCAAGAGGTCCAGCCCCTCCAAGGGTGCACTGGCAACGATTGCTGATCCAGCCCAGTTGGCACGTAGCTATCAGGACGGCGGAGCATCGGTCATCTCGGTGTTGACCGAACAGCGTCGCTTTGGCGGCTCCTTGGCGGATCTGGATGCGGTGCGCGCCGCCGTTGAAATTCCAGTGCTGCGCAAAGACTTCACGGTTGAGGCGTATCAAATCTGGGAAGCACGGGCACACGGTGCAGATGTAGTTCTGCTGATTGTGGCAGCGCTCAGTGATGATGAGTTGCGTGAATTTGTGGCGCTGAGCCGTGAGCTTGGCATGGAGCCGTTGGTGGAAACCCATACTGCGGAAGAAATTGAGCGGGCTGTTGCCGTGGGCGCACGGATTCTGGGCGTCAACGTCCGCAACCTGAAGACCTTGGACGTTGATCGAAACGTCTTCGCACAACTTGCGGATTCCTTGCCTCAAGACGCAGTGATAGTTGCTGAATCCGGTGTCCGTGATGCTGCGGATGTGGCGTTCTACGTGGAGCACGGAGCGGGCGCCATCCTGGTGGGCGAGGCCTTGGTCTCCGATGCCACGCCGGCAGAGCGTATTGCCGAATTCAAGACCACCGGTGCCGCAGCAATCACTGCCCGCACGGTTTAGTTTGTCCCCCGATCCAGAGAGCGAAGAGGATGGTGGCAGTTTGTCAACCACAGCGGAACCAAACCACAGTGCCGATACGAGTGCGGCGGATGACTTTCTGGCTGGCCGGCAGAGCCTGAAAGACGCCTCGGGGCCCTACTTTGGCGCCTACGGTGGCCGATGGATGCCCGAATCCCTGATCGCTGCCCTGGATGAGTTGGAAGACACCTTTGGCAAGGCCAAGGCGGATCCTGAGTTCCTTGCCCAGCTGGAGGATCTGAACAAGAATTACTCCGGCAGGCCTTCGCTACTGACCGAAGC
>JABBNV010000235.1 GCA_019352125.1 Acidobacteriota bacterium
TCTGTGGCGCAGCTGGTAGCGCACCTGCATGGCATGCAGGGGGTCAGGGGTTCGAGTCCCCTCAGCTCCACCAGAGTGATGGCTTCCTCCACCCGGAGGGAGCCATTTTTGGTATCCGCGAAAAGCTGGAATCACGAAACACACGCAAATGGACCAAACACCGCGCCGTGCCAGGGTGTCTGGTCCACTTGCGTGGGTTTGCTGAGCTTGCAGGCCGACGACGGCGGTCGCGTTGTAATGGGCCGCTGCTACTAGGCTGGGTACATGGTGCAAGTGGACTGCGTGGTCATCGGAGCTGGGCAGGCTGGACTGTCCGCCGCTTATCACCTGCAGCGTGCAGGATTTGTCCCTCTGGGGGAGTCTTCGGCCAGCGCCCGAGGCACTTATGTTGTGTTGGATGCGGAGGAGGGCCCGGGCGGAGCATGGCGGCACCGGTGGCATAGCCTGCGGATGGCCACCGTCAATAGGGTAAGTGACCTGCCGGGAATCACTCAGCCAGAGGTGGACCCGTGTGAGCCCAGTAGTGAGTTTGTGAGCCGGTACTTTGCGGAGTACGAGCAGCAGCTTCAACTGGCCATTGTTCGGCCGGTCAAGGTGCGTAGCGTGCGTCGGTTGGTGGGGGATACCCGGGAGAACGACGACGGCGGCTCGCCCCAGGGCAGCAGTGCTTCCCAAGGAGCCACCCAAGCCACCACCCAATGCGCCCCCAGAAACGCCATCTTTGAGCTGGAAACCACTGCAGGCAGCTACACAACCCGCGGCATCATCAACGCCACGGGCACCTGGACCAAGCCGTTCTGGCCTATCTATCCCGGGCAGTCGAGCTTCCGTGGCCGCCAACTGCACGTGGCCAATTACGTCTCGGCGAAGGCGTTCCACGGCCAGCGCGTTGCGGTGGTGGGTGGCGGCATCTCGGCCGTCCAACTGTTGGCCGAGATTTCCTTGGAAGCGCAAACCTACTGGTTCACGCGCAGGGAACCTGATTGGCGCGAGGAAGAGTTCACCGCAGAGGCTGGTGCGGCCGCCGTCGCGCTTGTTGATCAGCGAGTCCGCCAAGGCCTGGCCCCGCAAAGCGTGGTGTCCGTGACAGGACTGCGGTGGACAGCTGCCCTGCGAGAGGCGAAGGCTCGTGGTGTTATGAACCGTCTGCCCATGTTCACCTCCATTGAGCCAGAGGGTGTCCGTACGGTGGATGGCAAGTTGGTGGAGCTGGAAACCATCCTGTGGGCCACGGGGTTCCGCGCCGAGCTGGATCATCTGGCACCTCTGCATCTGCGTGAACCCGGCGGCGGGATCGTCATGGACGGCACCCAAGTGGTCAAGGAACCCCGCGTCCAGCTAGTGGGCTACGGGCCGTCGTCGTCCACTATTGGGGCCAACCGGGCTGGCAGAGCCGCCGTGTCCGCACTGCTTCGCCAGTTCTGAGCATTGCCAAGTATGCTGATGATGTCTAAGCGGAGTACCTCAGGAGATGCCAACCCATGCCGACACCTGCTTCAACATACCGACTCCAAATAACTAAAGACTTCACCCTTTGGGATGCCGTGGAGGTGGTCCCGTATCTGCAGCAGTTGGGGGTGGACTGGCTCTACTTGTCCCCCCTGCTGCAAGCGGCGGAGGGCTCGGACCACGGGTACGACGTGGTGGATCCGTCCCGAGTGGACGTTTCGCGTGGCGGGGATGCGGGTCTTGCCGCGCTGTCCGAGGCAGCGCACGCGGCTGGCTTGCACATTCTGGCGGATATTGTGCCCAACCACATGGGCGTGGCCGTTCCTGCAGAGAATCCCTGGTGGTGGGAGCTCTTAAGCGACGGCAAGGACTCTTGGTATGCGCGAGCTTTCGATGTTGATTGGAACGCTGGTGATGACCGAGTGCTGTTGCCGGTGTTGGGCGCCGCAGAGGACTTGCAGAACCTTGAGCTTGGAACGGACGACGACGGCGCCACGGTGTTGCGCATTAACGGCAGCAAATACCCGGTGGCCCGGGGGACGTACACGGACGGCGACTCACCGGAAACGGTGCACGAGCGGCAGCACTATCGCTTGGTTCCGTGGCAATGGGAAGCCACCAAGCTCAACTACCGGAGGTTCTTTGCTGTCAGTTCACTGGCGGGCATCCGGGTAGAGGATCCGGAGGTCTTTGACCGCAGCCACGCGGAGATCATCCGGTGGGTCAAGAACGGATGGGTGGATGGTCTGCGGATTGATCACCCGGATGGACTGCGGGACCCTGCACAATATCTGGCACGTCTTAAAGCGGCCACTGGCGGCGCATATTTGTTAGTAGAGAAGATCCTGGAGCCGGGGGAGCAGCTTCCTACTGACTGGGACTGCGAGGGAACCACGGGGTATGACGCGCTGGCTGTGCTGGACCGAGTGCTGGTTGATCCTGCAGGTGAAGCTCCACTCACAGCGTTGGACACGCAGTTGCGCGGGAGTGTTCTTGACTACGGGGAATTGATTCGGAGCACCAAAACGGAGGTAGCCCAGGGGATTCTGAACTCGGAGATTGCGCGGTTGGCCAGGTTGGTCCTGGCTGAACTGGCTGCGCAGCCGCAGGGGGACCACACCGAGGGACCCCCGGCCAATCACGTTGCAAAGCCGTCGGGTACCGAAGTAACAGCTCTGGAACCCCAAGAGGTAGCTGATGCGCTGATTGCCATAGTGGCCAACTTTGCCGTGTACCGCAGCTACCTGCCGCACGGTTGCGAGGAATTGAACAACGCCGCAGCACGGGCCAAAGCTCATGCTCCCGAAGCGGCAAATGCAGTTAATGTGGTGCACCAGGTATTGCTCAGCGGCGGGGAAGCTGGCCGGCGGTTCCAACAAACGTCCGGCATGGTCATGGCCAAGGGGGTGGAGGACTGCGCATTCTTTAGGGCCACACGGCTGGTTTCACTGACGGAGGTGGGTGCGGACCCGGAGCAGTGGAGCCAGAGCGTGGACGGCTTCCACCGGTTTATGGCCGAAAGGCAGCGTCAGCGAGCTGCCACCATGAATACCCTCACTACGCACGACACCAAACGGGGCGAGGATACCCGCGCCACCATCATCACCTTGGCTGAATACTCTACCGAGTATGCTGCCGCCGTCGCCAAGCTCACTGTTTTGGCGCCGCTACCAGATGGCCCCTTGGCGAACCTGATCTGGCAGTCAGTGCTGGGCTCCTGGCCAGCCAGCCGCGAACGGCTCCAGGGTTATGCGCTCAAGGCCGCCAGGGAAGCAGGGAACTCCACCTCCTGGCTGGCCCCGGACGAGCAGTTTGAACGCGCGCTCGCAGCCTGCATAGACGCCGTCTTTGACAACCCGGACGTGCAGAAGGTTCTCGCAGACCTTACGGACGCCATGGCGGCCGCGGCCCGGAGCAATATTCTGAGCCTCAAGTTGCTCCAGCTCGCCATTCCCGGCGTACCAGATGTCTATCAGGGTTCCGAATTCGTTGAGCAGTCACTGACGGACCCGGACAACCGGCGGCCGGTGACGTACCGCATGCTCAATAAGTCCCAGCCGCTGTTCCTGCAGACACAACGTGGCGAGCGAGAGTTGGCGGGATTACCCACGGATGATGCCAAGTACCTGATTACCGGTGCGGCGCTGAACCTGCGCCGCGAGCAGCCGGAGCGGTTTGCGAACTATTCCCCGATCGCTGCCACAGGTGCGGTAGCTGAACATTTGGTGGGCTTTGACCGAGGCGGTGTGGTGGCGATGGCTACCAGACTGCCGCGAACTCTGGCCAAAAACGGGGGATGGCAGGACACCACTGTTGACCTCCCTCGGGTGCACAATGTGTTCACCGGTGCCCAACATTGGGGAACGGCAAAAATTGCGGACGTTTTTGGGGGATTCCCGGTGGCACTGCTGGTGAAGGAGAGCAATTAAATGGCGCGCAAGGACTTTGACGTCTGGGCTCCGTTGGCCAACAAAGTTACCTTGGTGTTGGCCGGGGAGAAGCACCCCCTGCGCGCCGAGGACGGAGGCTGGTGGCGGTCAACGGAGCCGTGGCGTCCAGATGCGGACTACGGTTATCTGCTGGACGATGCAACGGAGCCGCACCCGGATCCACGCTCTCTTCGGCAGCCCACAGGTGTCCATGACTTGTCCCGGACCTTTGACCCTTCGGCCTATTCGTGGGCGGATTCCGCGTTCAAGGCAAAACCACTAGCTGGCAGTGTTATCTATGAGCTGCATCTGGGTACCTTCACTCCGGAGGGAACCCTGGATTCCGCCACGGAGCGCCTGGATCACCTGGTGCACTTGGGTGTGGACTTTATTGAGTTGCTGCCCGTTAACGGCTTCAATGGCCGTTGGAATTGGGGGTACGACGGCGTGCTCTGGTACGCGGTACAGGAACAGTACGGTGGCCCCGAGGCCTACCAGCGCTTTGTTGACGCTGCGCACAGCTACGGGCTGGGGGTCATCCAGGACGTGGTGTACAACCATCTGGGCCCCAGCGGGAATTACCTGCCGGAATTTGGCCCCTACCTCAAAGCGGGGAAGAACACGTGGGGTGACTTGGTGAACCTGGACGGCGAGGGCAGTGAGAATGTTCGTCGCTACATTCTGGACAGTGCTCTGGGCTGGTTTTCAGACTTTCATGTGGACGGCCTGCGGCTGGATGCCGTGCA
>JABBNV010000236.1 GCA_019352125.1 Acidobacteriota bacterium
GATGACCGGTGCAGGGTCGACGGTGCCAGCTGGTTCGGCTGCTGCTGGTTCTGGAGCCGCCAGCGCCGGAACCAACGTTACTGGGCGCTCACTCATAGCGGCATGTTTCCATGCTTCTTGGCCGGTAGGCTGGCCCGCTTTTCGCGCAACACGCGCAGGGCTCGGATCAGCTGGGGCCGGGTATCGGACGGTGCAACCACGGCATCCACGTACCCCAGCTGTGCGGCCTGGTACGGGTTCAGCAGTTCCTCTTCGTACTGCTGAATTACCTCAGCGCGCTTGGCTTCAACGTCCCCGCCGTCGGCACTAACTGCCGCAAGTTCACGTCGGTACAGGATGTTGACTGCGCCTTGGGCGCCCATGACGCCTATTTGGGCTGTGGGCCAAGCGAGGTTCAGGTCCGCTCCCAGTTTCTTGGAGCCCATCACAATGTAGGCTCCGCCGTATGCCTTGCGGGTGATGACCGTCAGCTTGGGAACCGTTGCTTCGGCGTAGGCGTAGAGCAGTTTGGCCCCGCGGCGGATGATGCCTTGGAATTCTTGATCCTTGCCCGGCAGGAAGCCTGGTACGTCAACCAACGTGATGATAGGGATGTTGAAGGCATCGCAGTTGCGCACAAATCGTGCGGCTTTTTCGGAGGCGGCGATGTCCAAGGTCCCCGCAAATTGCATGGGCTGGTTGGCTACGATCCCTACCGTGTGCCCCTCGATGCGGCCATAACCGATCATCACGTTGGGTGCGTAGAGGGACTGCATTTCCAGGAAATGACCGTCATCCACCACAGTTTCGATCAGTGTGCGCATGTCATACGGTTGGTTGGCTGAGTCTGGGACCAGTACGTCAAGTGCGCGGTCGTCGTCGTCGAGCTCCAAATCCTGATCATGCTCGGCAACAGGAGCTTCGGCCAGGTTGTTGGAGGGGAGGAAATCCAGAAGCTCGCGCACAAACTCGATGGCGTCGGCTTCGTCCGCCGCTAGATACGTTGAGGTTCCCGTGGTGGAATTGTGCTGCCGTGCACCGCCCAGGGTTTCCATGTCCACGTCTTCGCCCGTGACTGTTTTGATGACGTCGGGGCCGGTGATGAACATGTGGCTGGTCTTGTCCACCATCACCACGTAGTCCGTCAGGGCGGGGGAGTAGGCCGCGCCGCCAGCCGATGGGCCCATGATGAGGGAGATCTGCGGGACTACGCCGGAGGCGTGGACGTTGTTCCGGAAGATGTCCGCGAACATGGCCAGTGAGGCTACGCCTTCTTGGATGCGTGCGCCGCCACCATCCAGAATGCCGACGACGGGGCATCCGTTGCGCAGGCCAAATTCCTGAACTTTCACAATTTTTTCGCCGTTGGCCTGGCTAAGAGACCCCCCGTATACCGAGAAGTCCTGGCTGTAGATGGCGACTGCTCGGCCATCCACCGTGCCGTATCCGGAGACTAGACCGTCGCCCAGAGGCCTCTTCTTTTCCATGCCGAAGGCCGTGGAGCGGTGGGTCATGAGTGCATCGAACTCGACGAAGGAGCCTTCATCCAGCAGCAATTCGATCCGCTCGCGGGCCGTGTGCTTGCCGCGGGCATGCTGCTTTTCAATCGCCTCGGCACCGGACGGCTGGAGAGATTGCTCCGCTCGGTCACGGAAGTGAGCGATCTTTCCCGCGGTGGTGGTCAGGTCGTGGCTCATTAAGTCTCCGGAATTCAGCTGGCGGACAATGGTCGTTGCGCAAAAACAGTAGCTTCTGTACAAAAATAGTTGCTCAATGCCCAGTCTAATCAGTCCATTGGTGTGGGTAGCTGTAGGAAACCTACAATTTGTATGCGCGCCGCTGGTAAGTTACCCGCGGGTAACTTCTTTCAGTTAGAGTTTCCCTATGACTGATAGCAACGGCGCTAAGGGCGCATTGGCGGGTAAAACTATTCTGATGTCCGGTGGTAGCCGGGGGATTGGATTGGCTATTGCGTTGCGCGCGGCCGCAGATGGCGCGAACGTTGCCATTTTGGCCAAGACTGTAGAGCCGCACCCGGCGCTGGAGGGCACCATCTACACCGCGGCGAAGGAGATCGAAGCAGCTGGCGGTAAGGCATTGCCTATTGTTGGCGATGTTCGGAACGACGACGACGTTGCCCGGGCTGTTGCGGAGACGGTTGCCACGTTCGGTGGTATCGACATTGTGGTCAACAATGCCTCTGCCATTGACCTGACTCCTACGTCCGATATTTCAATGAAGCGCTACGACTTGATGGCCGATATCAACGTGCGCGGGACATTCTTGCTGTCCAAGTTGGCCATTCCGGCGCTGAAGCAGGCCGAGAATCCGCACATTCTGACGCTGTCCCCGCCGCTGAACATCACGCCGAAGTGGATGGGTGCACACACTGCTTATTCCATGGCGAAGTTTGGGATGTCCATGACCACTATGGGTCTGGCCGCTGAGTTCAAGAAGTATGGGATTGGCGTCAATTCCCTGTGGCCTTGCACGGTTATTGACACCGCGGCTATCCGCAATATGCCCGGCGGCGCGGAGATTCTCAAGGGTGCGCGGTCGGCCAGCATTATGGCTGATGCGGCTTACGCGATTCTGACTCGGTCTGCCAAGGAGACGACTGGCAATTTCTTCACTGATGAACAGGCCCTGGGTCAGGCTGGCGTGACTGATTTCCGGCCTTACAGCATGGGCAGTGCCGAGGAAGATTTGTTTCCGGACTTCTTCCTGTAAGCCGGCGGTTCTATTCTGCGTGTCTTGTGCCGACGTGCCTCGAGGGGCGGCTGGGCCACAGGGAATCCCAGCGATGGCCGGATAGGATCGTAGTATGTCCTCTCAGCCCTCAACGCCGTTAGTAGTTCCCCCGGTGGGGAGCTCAGCTGTTCCTTCATCTGCGCATTCAGAGGCTCCCCTGGACCAGGCACAGTTGCGTGCTGCTCTGGTGGGTCAAGACAGGGTGCTGAACAGGCTGGACGTGGTGGAATCAACTGGTTCTACCAATGCTGATCTAGTGGCAGCCGCTGCTGCATGGCCGCACTTGGGTGCGCTACTAGCGGAGAGTCAGACTGCTGGCCGTGGTCGGTTGGACCGCGACTGGAAAGTGGCTCAAGGGAGTTCGCTGATCATGTCCTTCGTGCTTCGTGCTGAAGGGGACCATGCCCTTCCACCGACCGCTCTCAGTTGGATTTCGCCGTTGGCCGGTGTGGCACTGGTAGACACCCTGCGATCACTGGCCGGGGTAAACGCAGCGCTCAAGTGGCCCAATGACGTGCTCATCGAGGGGCACAAGGTCGCCGGGATTTTGGCGCACCTTGTACCGACATCCAGCTACCAAGCACCCGGCGCGCAGCAAGCCCAGCCTCAACAAGCCCAGCCTCAGGGCAGCGGGCCGACGGTGGTGCTGGGCATTGGTCTCAATGTGAGCCAGGAGCGCAGTCAGCTGCCCGTGGGGCATGCAACCTCCCTGGCGTTGGCTGGCGCCACGGAGCTGGACCGCAATGTGTTGTTCGCTGATTTTGCGCGCCGCTTCACCGGCCTCTATCAAGAATTTTGTGACGTTCAGGGGTCAGTGCACGCGCCGCTGGGAGCCGGTGAATCCCTGCACCAGCGCACCACTTTGGTTCTGGCAACGTTGGGGCTTCCGGTGCGTGCGGAGCTGCCCGGAGGGGGGCTGATTCGTGGAGTTGCCGCGGGTTTGGCGGAGGATGGCTCGCTGTTGATCACTGACAGTGCGGGCACTTCCCACTCCGTTCGCGCGGGCGATGTGGTGCATTTGCGTCGTGACGCTGCGGCGGATCCCGGTTCAGACGGAAACTCCTATGTTCCCGGGCACTCAGGCGCTTCAGCCGGTGAGGCCCGAGGCAGCTATGCGTAAGTGGCTGGCCGAGGGTGAATACGTGATTGTGCAGACTAGGCAGCACGGTCGCACATTATTCCGCCCGGCTGCCATGGCCGTGCTGGTGCCGCTGGCGACCTTTTTTGTACTGGGCTGGCTATCCCGCGGCAATTTAGGCAAAGTGTTCGCCCAAGTGGATCAGTGGACGCAACCGTTGATGATGCTGGTAGGTGTGGCCGCCGTCGTACTTTTCCTGTCGCTGACCGTGCGGGGTTTTGTGCAGTGGAGGGGCCGTCAATACATTCTCACGTCGCGCCGGATAGTGCAGCAACGGGGTGTGTTGCAGAGGCATCGGCAGGACTTTCCGCTGGCTGCTGTGCGGCATGTGGCTACGCATCAGAGTGGCATTCAGCGAGTGTTCAGGTCTGGCACCATATCCTTGGACATGGGGTTGGACGGTCAGGGTGCCCTGCACGAGGTGCCGGAAGTGGCCAAATTTAGGTCCTTGGTGCTCGAGGCGATCAACGCTCTTCCGACGGTGGAGTGGGCTCAGGGTCCTGGGCCGGAGGCTTTTGGCGTAGGTGATTCGTGGCAAACGTAGAGGAGGCGCAGGTGAAGGACGACGACGTTCAGGCTGCTTTTGCGCCTGCCTCGCCTGAAGTCCACGATGCTTTCGGTGCAAGAGATGAGAAGGGCGTTCCTCTGGCTGCGGTGTCGACTCAAGGCGATGAGTCTGCTCAATCCGAGGATTCTGCTCACACCGAAGCGCCTGTCAGCGCTGCGGAGGCCACAAAAGATTCTGAAGC
>JABBNV010000237.1:0-1637 GCA_019352125.1 Acidobacteriota bacterium
CCGGCTACGACATCATCGAACTCGACGGCAGCTACGCAGCCTGGACCACCCGCCAGGCAAAAGAAACCGTCCCGGCCAGCTAACAACACCAGCCGCGGACATAGCGCACTCAACGAAGTATCGCGGCAACCCCCGCCGGCGGGGTTGCCGCGATAAGCAACAGCAGTGCGCCGGGAGCCGGTGCCATCGCCCCTCAGAGTGCCAGTGGAGAGGTGGCTGCGGCGTCCAGCATCGCCGTCAACAACGGCGTAAACACAAGCTGTCCGAAGGAGAGCACCCCGCGGTCAGCAACAACGGAACCTCCAGTTTTTTTACACTGAGGTTCAGTGCGTATGTCAGCGACCGTTGATGGATTAGCCTGCTTTCCTCAACAAAGCCCACAATGTCGTTCAGTCCCCGCGGACTAGGCCCACCTCGGCCTGGCGCAGCGCAGGGGCTTCATTGGCTCCGTCTCCTGTCATTCATTCCCACGACTTGCCTCGTCCGCTGGAGCAACTCCACGATCCGGCGCTTGTCCTGGGGCAGACCCTGGGCAATAGCGGCCGGTCCTCTTTCCTCGTGGGTCAGTGCTGAGAGATCGTCCGCCCGGACAACATCGCCTGTCAGTCCCACGTCCGCCGCGACGGCGAAGGCCGTGGCCGCGCTCTCCCGGTCACCATCATGACCCGGATTCCGAGCCCGGCGACCCGGCACAAACTCACGAACAATGGTGGCCTCCAGCATCCAAGGTACCGGCGCCCAAAGTTTCCGCGGCAGCTGCGCCGGCAGCCCCATACGCTTCAGTGGAACGGCGTTGAAACCTACGGTCCCAAGAAGCCGGGTCGCCTGCGCCGCAGTGAGCCCTTCGGGGCCGGCCACGCTTTCTTAACCTTGAACCGGATCAGCCCCGGAACGCACGACCAGGACCGGGCAGCTGGCGTGACGCACGGCGTGACTTGAGACCGAGCCAAGCAACATGCCTGCGAAACCTCCGTGTCCACGCGATCCGACAACCAGGAGACCGGCGCCAGCGGCGGCCCGCAGCAGCACGTCTGCAGGATGCCCTTCGCTCACTTCGCCGGTAACTTCGCAGCCGGCCCCGGCCGCGTGCTGCAGAGCATCGGCGTGGGCCCGCCGGGCGTACTCGCCGAACGCCTCACGGTCTTCCGCCCGGCCTGCGGCATCGCCGATGACGGGGTAATGCCACGCCGTAACGATGTGGACCTGCCCGGCCCTCAGCCGCGCCTCATCCAGAGCCCAGTCGAGCGCTTTCAACGAAGAATCCGACCCGTCCACCCCGACCACAATTCGAAACGATTCTGCGGCTGCCATCTTGTCTCCGTTCCTTCGTCGTCCGGGCACGGCGTCATGCCACACGCCCCACGATCCTCCCGGCGACCAGGGTAGTCAAGGGTACTTGTATCGTGCTGGCAAAAGCCGTGGCGGGCCCAATGTCGCCCCCGGTGGCCGGGCCAGGTGAAGGCAGGATACTTAAATCCCGAGCCGCCCTCTTTCGCCTACAATCTTGATCTCATTCATGCATCCACTGGCCCCAAAGATACTCTCGCTGCCACCACGAATGGAGCCGCGTTCGTTTTTTTCTTGATGCCTGGCATCCCCTTTTTAGGAGAGCAGTGCCTGCACGCTCACGTATGCGG
>JABBNV010000237.1:1647-4551 GCA_019352125.1 Acidobacteriota bacterium
GCGCCTGCGAACGCTGCCGTGACGGCCCAGTCGATCTGCAGGTCCCCGAGGTGCGCTGCGAAGCCGGCGATCGAGTTGATCACGATGATCACCAGCGAGGTGCCGACGGTCACCGCCATCGGCAGGCCCAGGACCAGGGTCAGGGCCGGGACGATCAGGAAGCCGCCGCCGACGCCGAGCAATCCGGTCAGGAAGCCCACGACGGCGCCGGTTGCAATGGCCTTGGGCAGGCAGCTGCGCCAGTTGACACCCCCGCCGGGCAGTGCGCAGGAGCCGCCCGACGTTTTGGACGGAAACATCATCCGGATGCCAGCAAAGACCATGATCGCGGCGAACGCTAACAGGAGAAACTTCGGGTCGAGCAGCCGGTTCACGTAAGCGCCCAGATAGGCGGTCGCCGTGC
Source organism: Acidobacteriota bacterium (assembly GCA_019352125.1). Classification (GTDB taxonomy): domain Bacteria; phylum Actinomycetota; class Actinomycetes; order Actinomycetales; family Micrococcaceae; genus JABBNV01. Next base: position 2,051 of record JABBNV010000237.1, read on the forward strand.
CGGCGGCGCCGATGATCAGCGCCAGCCGCCAGTTCACTCCACCCCGCAGCCTTGGCAGCACCGCGACGGCGGAGGACGCGCCGACAACGACCAGCGACGTCGGGATCGCCCCGGCAAGCGGCAGCCCCACCCCATAGACCAGTGCGGGGACGGCAAGAATGGATCCGCCTCCTCCAACCAGGCCCAGCAGTGCTCCGACGATCAGCCCGAACGCCGCCGCGGTGAGTATCATGCCTTGGCATTCAGGTACTTGCGGGCCTGCTCGGCCCGGTTACCGGACTGGCAGACCAGGACCACACTGGCGCCCATCTTGGCGGCAAATTCCTCCGTGTGTTCGCTCAGCATCGCCAGCGGTACATGGTAAGCACCCATAATGTGCATCGAATCAAATTCGGCACCACTGCGTACGTCGATCACCATCCGGTCATCATGATTGTCCTCCCAAGCCGTGAGCGTGGCAGCGTCAATGGACTGGGGTGCGGACTCGGTCGTAGAGGCCTCGTTTGAGGAAGTCATAATCACTTTCGGTATAGCTTGAGCGGTTCTGGCGGCAGCCCGCGGATGCGGGAGGCCGCCGTCCACTCGCCTGGCGCCCGGAGCGGCGCAGTCAGGAAAGGTGGAGGCCCGGGCGGCACGTGGGGGGAGGGAGGCGCCGCCCGGGCAGTTTATGGGGCGTTAGTCGGCAGGCAGCCCACCGTCGGACCAGTCGAGCATCCCGCCGGTCATCGTGTATGCAGTGAAACCGGCGGCGGCGAGCTGTTCGTTGAGTTCGTTGGGGGCGATGTCCATGTTGTGGGCCTTTCAGGGAACCTGGGATCAAAGGTGGAGCAGGGGACGTCCGGAAATGGTGCGGGGGCGGTTCAGGTCAGGCGGAGGAAGAGTGCCCGGATTTCCTCGAGACTTGGCCGCCGGCCCGGTGCGCTACCCAGGGTTCCTACCTCGGCGGCGGTTTCGGCCGGGACTGTCAGGCAGTCCCTCATGGCAGCGGAGATAAGTTCGAAGCCGGCTTTGTCCAGTGCTCCGCGGACCGTTGCCAACTGCGTGACGGCATTCCGGCAATCAGCACCGGACTCAACGGCTTCGATCAGCGCGCTCAGCTGTCCCCTGGCACGCTTGAGCCGATTGACCGTCCGCCGGTTCCCGGCGCCGGACGCGGAGTTAGGCGGGCGCGGGCTCAGTGTGGAGGACATGTTCAGTTGCCGCTGGACTGGTAGGTGACTGGGTGGCCGTTACGGTACCACTCGGTAATGCCGCCCATAACGTTGACCGCATCGTACCCTTCGGCAACAAGGTGCGCCGTCGCCCGCGAACTGCGACCCCCGGAAGCGCACATGACGTAGACGGTCCGGCCGAACGGGACATCACCCATTGACTGTGGGAACCGGGACAGCGGAATGTTCCTGGTCCCCGGAACAGATGCCTCCGCATATTCGTCCTCTTCCCGGACATCAATGATGGGGACCTCGGGTCCGAGTGCAGCCAGATCGTCCACTGAAATGCTCTTCATGCTCGTGTTCCTCTCATGTCTCTGGACGCCCGGCGGGTCATCCCTCCTCCAATAATTATACCCCCGGGGGTATTTGCGCAAGTTCGCCGAATCACTTGCCAAAATACCCCCCGGGGTATATATTGCTGATATGGCAACCATCGATATCTCTGAAAAAACCTTCAACGAAACCATCACGGACAACGACATCGTGCTGGTTGACTTCTGGGCAGCCTGGTGCGGCCCGTGCCGCATGTTCGCCCCCACGTTCAGCAAGGCTTCCGAAACCCACCCGGAGATCGTCTTCGCAAAAGTGGATACCGAGGCTGAGCCGGCGCTTTCCGCGGCCGCCCGCATTTCGTCTATCCCGACCCTCATGGCCTTCCGGGAAGGAATTCTGGTCTTCTCCCAGCCGGGAGCCATGAACGCCAGCGGGCTGGACCAGCTCATCACCGGCATCAAGGAACTCAACATGGAAGAGATCCGGGCCAAAATGGCTGCAACGTCGTCGTCCTAAAACCCCAGCACGCTACCCGGCGGCACAGCATTGACGAGGCCGCCGGCGCCGCGGGCCAGTTCCAGTTCGCCGGAAAACTGCGTCGCGGACTTCCCGTCGAGTACGTCCTCAAAAGAGATTGGCACTAACGACTTTCCAAAGCGGGCCACCCTTGGCACGCCCTGCGGTGTCCGGGCAGGACGCCGCCTCTTGGTCCTGGTGATCGATCACGCCGCCTCCGCCCGACCTCGCTCCGAACTGCCGGAAAACTGCCGACGATACGACGTTACTCCATCGTCGGCGTCTCAGAGCCGGATTGACCGAATCAGGACTGTTTGCACCCCAGTGGGACGGAGTTGTCTCACCCGGATCGCCAACTACCCATATTGCAGCTTTTTCTCGCACCGCATTTTCAGGTCGGAGACAGCAAAGGGTCCTTTGGCAACGGGTGGCGGGGTCCCACTCTGGGTACAAGCATATCAGCGACCCGGATTAGCGTGGATTGGAATTACAACGTCC
>JABBNV010000238.1:0-1322 GCA_019352125.1 Acidobacteriota bacterium
GTGTCGGTTGGCTTGCACAATCGTCGGATCTTCGGCGCAATCCGCTGTTTATCTGGATGCGCACTGATCCCTTTGGTGCTGGCCTGTCCATAGCGCTGATAGCCGTGGGCGGCATGCTGCTGGTGCGAGCCTGGCTGAGGCTTGGTCAGAACATCAATGTTTGGGGTAAGGCGGCGCATCGGACCATTATTACCGCCGTCATTGCGTGGGGGGCCCCCATGATGGTGACGGTGCCGATCTTTAGCCGAGACGTCTACGCCTACATTGGCCAGGGCCGGCTCATGGTGGAGCATCTCAACCCTTACGTTCAAGGTATTTCTTCGCTGTCCAATTACTACCAATTGGGAGCGGACAAGATGTGGGCTGAGGCGCCGACGCCGTATGGGCAATTGTTTCTTTGGATTGAACAATTTGTGGTGTGGGTGACGAATGTCCAGCCCGAGCTCTCTGTGTTGTTGTTTCGAGTAGTAGCCGTTGTGGGCATTATTTTATGCGTCATTTTTGTACCGAAACTGGCAGAGCTACATGGCATCAATCCGCAGCGTGCACTCTGGCTAACCGCAGCGAACCCGCTCTTTTTGACCAACTTCATTGCCAGCGTCCACAACGATTCATTGATGATCGGTCTGGCGCTAGCTGGTATTTATTTTGTAGCGACGCGCCGGGCCCTTCTGGGAATCCTGCTGGTGACCCTTTCCGTATCGGTGAAGCCCATTACACTGATCTTTCTTCCTTTTCTGGGGCTGTTGTGGGCCGGTAAGAACGCAAGTTGGGGCAAGCGAATTCTGTTTTGGGGTCTAACTGCTGGTTACTCGTTATTGATCTTGTGGTTGCTATCGGTTCCCAACGGCTACGGGTTCGGCTGGATCAACGGACTGAGCGCTCCGGGGTCAGTCTCTATCTGGTATGCCCCCATCGGACTGCTGGGCATGGTGGTGTCAACGCTGGGAAATGCCGTCGGGCTGCCGGGTGGGCAATTGGCAAATGGTGTCTTCACGCTTGGCAAAGTGATTTCCGTGGTCGCCATTGGATGGCTGGTTTTCCGCGGCAGCCACGACCGATTGATCCGTCGGATGACGTTGGCGCTGGCCGCAGTCGTACTGATGTCGCCGATGATTCAGGCGTGGTATTTGGTGTGGTTGATCCCGTTGTTTGCGGTCACCGGCATTCGCAACGACTGGCAAGTGAAGGCCTTGTATTTTGTGGTGTCCTTCATGATGATCTACGCCATCACAGATCAGCTGGACGTATACCCGTACCTCAACCCGAATGACACAGCCATGGCCTTGGCAATTGCCCGCAACGGTGCCGCCGTGATTGCG
>JABBNV010000238.1:1332-4534 GCA_019352125.1 Acidobacteriota bacterium
CTTTGTGGACCCCAAGACCCGGAAACTATTCAGGGGTAGTCCCGACGGACTTGCAGACAATTCCATCCTCTGACGAGCCTTGGCTCAGGGGCTGAGCCGCTAAAACCCAGCCGCTGGGGGATTGCGTCACTGGTCTTGTGAGGTGGACGATAGGAGATCACCGACCTTAGCCGAACATTGGAGATTGTCATGGCCACAAGCATCTTTGTTAACTTTCCCACAGAGGATCTGGATCGGTCCAAGAACTTCTACACCTCACTCGGCTGGACAATCAACCCCATGTTCAGTGACCAGAACGCCGCTTGCGTAGTGGTGGATGAGAACGTATATTTCATGATTTTGGTGCGGGACTTCTTCAGAACCTTCACGGACAAGGAAGTCATTGACCCACACACCCAAGTGCAGGCGCTGACGGCTCTGAGCTGTGATTCACGCGCTGAGGTGGATGAGGTGTTGGACAAGGGATTGGCCGCTGGCGGTCGCGAGCACAAAGAGGTTCAGGATCTGGGCTTCATGTACTCCCGGGACCTGGAAGACCCGGATGGCAACGTACTTTCTTTTATGTACATGGATCCCGCAGCTGCGGCCAACGGCCCGGATGTTCATGTGGGGGATCAGGCCTAGGGATGGCGTCCGTGGGCTGCCGGTGACACGATAGGTGGCATGGAACCGAAAGAGTTATTGGTAGACCTGTTTGGCCGGATCGATGAGCTGGTGTTGGCAACTCTGGACGGTATTTCCAGCGACGCCCTAAACCAGCGGCCCCTCAGAAAAGGAAACTCTATTGCCTGGCTGATCTGGCATTTGACCCGAGTCGAGGATGGTCACATTGCGGATGTTGCCGGAACAGAGCATCTCTGGACATCGGGTGGGTTTGCCCACCGGGCGGGCCTGGCGTTGGATGATTCTGAGACCGGGTACGGTCATACCTCGGCCCAAGTAGATTCTGTTCAGTTCGAAGGGCCCGAAGTCCTGGCGGATTATCACCAGGCCGTCGCGAACCAAAGCCGTAAGTTTGTGGAATCGATCTCCGCCGAAGAGCTGGACCGGGTAGTAGATACCCGTTGGGACCCGCCCGTTACGTTGGGGGTTCGGTTGGTCAGCGTGCTGGGAGATTGTTACCAGCACGCGGGGCAGGCAGCCTACGTTCGCGGGTTGCTGGCCAGCTAGCGGAGCTGCTGTCCAGCCTGCGGATTGGCAGCCACGGCCAGGACGGTTTCCAGCACTGCGGGGGCTGAGAGCAATCGGAAGTGTCCGCCGTCGTCCAGCATTATGTTGCGCGCCCCGGGCAGCTGGCTTCCCTCTGGAATGAGTGGGTCGAAGCGGCCATAGATGGACACGATGCGCTCGTTGACGCGTTCTTCGGCTCGCAACATGGTCAGCACTCTATTCCGCGGCGAAAATGCGCGCAGGCTCGGTGCTGCCACTAGCCGCGCGTAGCGAGATCCTGAAAAAGGTGAGCAGATAGCCACCATGGAACTGATCCGGGCGGCGTCGTCGAGCTTTAGCATCGCGTATTTGCCGATCAACCCGCCCTTGCTATGGGCCACAATGACTGCGTCAGAGAGTTGGTTCTGCTCAATGTAGGTGGCCACCATCTCTGCGGATTCATCGACCGGTCGGCGGTTGAAAGCCAGGCCTGTGACCACATGCACGGGGTGCCCGGCGTCGTGGAGGCGGCGAATCATGGGCAGCATGAAACGCCAATTTTCATTGACGCCTGGAATCACAACGACGGCGCGCAGAGTCCCATCGGAAAAGTCACCGGGCTGGCTGGTCAAGCGAAGCGAGTTGGCACCGCACCGCAGCGCAAAGATGACATCCCGCAGCAACCAAGCAGCGTAGCGCGTAAAACCGGTTGGATGTGTGCCCATTGACAGCCTACGAGTGGCGGCCCGCCACGGCTTTGTGGAGTGCGGCCAGGCCCTTTTCGAAGTCTCCGCCCACCAGCTTGTCCATGCTCATGAACAAAGAAAATACCTTCCCCATGCCCTTGTTTTCTCCCGTCATGGACCACGTAACTTTGGTGCTGTCACCCTCCGGCGTGAAGGTGAAGGTGGTGGGGTTGACGGCCTCGAAAGGCTTACTGAATTCCAAGCGAATCTCAATCTGCTGATCGGCGTCGCTGCGCACGATCTCCATGGTCCCTGCGCCGGCTTTGCGGTTACCGTTCCACGCGTAGCGGGCGCCAACGCCGGAGGTACTGCCGGAGTAGCTGCGCTGCATCTGGGGGTCCACCTGCTCCCAGGGGGACCACACCGTCCACCGTCGGAAGTCGTTGACTTCAGCGAAAATGGCTGCAGGGCTGGCGGGTATGTAGGCCTCGCGAGAGACCACGTAACTGGACATGCGCTCAGCTTAGTCCGTGGAAGAATGTTGCACACCTTGCTGGGCCCCTTGTGTGGCTAGAAAGCGAGTGCCAGTGCGCCCATACGGAACAAGAATCCGGCGAGCCAGAAAAAGTATTTTCTGCGGTGTGTCCTGTTTAGCGGACCTCATACGTCGTAATGTCATCAACATCTTCGAGGAAGTGGATTCGATGAAATTTATGCCGCTGACTTACAACAACTGGTGGACGGCGGGTAACACATTAACGCGGTAGACATTCAGCACCCCAACAGCGGCAATAGTTAAGGAAACCCTATGGAATACATGTTTTTTGTTTGTACCGACCCCACAGCCCCACCGTATGTGGCTGCTGAGGACAATATTGAAGAGTGGTCTCAGGAGGTGACGGCCAAGGGCATGCACAAAATGGGAGAGCGACTACGCCCCATTTCTGACGCGACAACTGTTACCGTTCGCAACGGCAAGACCAACATTACTGATGGTCCGTTCGCAGAGACCAAGGAGTGGATAGCCGGCTTCGATGTGATCGACTGCGCGGATCTTGATGAAGCCATCGACGTGGCCAGCAGGCATCCCATGGCCAAATTCGGCAAGATTGAAATTCGTCCCTTCTGGCCGCTTGGCTGAGATGAACTCGACGGCGGAGCCGAGTGTTGTGGCGGCTCTCTCGGAGGCTTTTGCCGCCGAGAGAGCCCGCTTGGTGGGGATGCTGATTCGCAGAACAGGGGATAGGGAACTGGCCGAGGACTGCGTGCAGGAAGCTGGTACCAAAGCGCTGCGGGAGTGGCAACACACCGGTATCCCCAGCACCCCCCGGCGTGGCCCATGGAAGGACGCATAGCGCTAACGCAGG
>JABBNV010000239.1 GCA_019352125.1 Acidobacteriota bacterium
AAAGGAACCGCAGCCAGTTGAAGCCCTCCAGCTGGTACGGGCGCAAGGACGCGTTAAGCATGGCGGGTGCCGGGAGCGGCTCTGCCGACCCGCCGCGTAGTAGCCCGGAAACAGTGCTGCGCCATGCAGCCGCCTGCTCGTCCACAACGCCCAGCTGGGCTAGCTCATCCCAAAGTCCGGCCTGAAACCGGCTGATCCTCAGACCGTCGCCGTGCTGGTCACCCAGAGCTCTGGCCTCATCGATCAGCTCGCGTAACTGGTGCATCTCCGGCAGATCCAGCGAAAAGTGTGCCCCGCTGGGCAGCAATAGCCGAGTTTGCCCGGCTGCCAGCGCGGAAAAGATTGCTGCGAAGGAGACCGGCTCGCCTTCCAGAGTGACCACAATGCCCAGATCAAACCAGTCCCTCTCGCTGCTTTGTTGTGTGGAAATCTTCACCACCGGAGCTTCCAGGACCTCGCGGTACTCCGCCTTAGCACCCTCAATATCAACCACCACGTCCGGCAAGTGGTTCAGCGCTGGGAGTACCTCCTCCGTGAAGGTCATCGTCTCCAACCCGCGGAGCGTGGCGGTCGCACGAAGCCGCGGTTCGCCCCAGATGCCGTTGGGGGACTCACCCAGTTGGGGCAGCTGCTCCCAGATCTTTCCCACTGACGCGATAATCCGCTGCTCCGTGACGTCATCACGCGTGGCCACGTCGTCGTGGAACGGCCAGAGGGGCTGCGCGTTGATCCGCGAGCCCACGGGATAGTGCCATTCCCAATGAAGGCGCAGCACATGGTCCGCCGCGTAGCTGGCCAGTAAGGAAAGCACCGGCGGCGTGTATTGGGGTAACTCCACGGACTCATCGCTCGAGGCAACTTTTGCCGTCCGCAACAGTTGTGGATAGTACTGGCTGAGGAACTTGTCCTCATCCGCTGCGGGGATCAGCAGTGGCGAGGTATGGGTGGCAAAGTCCAGAACTGCAGGGCTGGGCGAATCCCGGAGGGCGGCCAGGCTCAGTCCGCTGTCAGTGGGGTAGAAGATACCGATAGGCGGCTTGCCTAGTATGCCAACATCTGCTGGATCCACAGAGTCGCTACCTACAGTGATCTGCGCACCTAACCGCAGATCCCCGCCCACCGTGCGATCGATGTCCAAGCTAACTCCCGCACCCTCTGGTTGTACGGTGAGGCGCTGTGCGGCTGGCCCTGCGAGCACCAGGGCCAGGCCAATATGGTCCGCCCGCTCAAGCATGTCCCAGAAATTTCGGCCGCTGTAGGTGGAGAGTGGAAGCCACGCTGCTGCTGAGTTGTATGCTCGCCCGCCGGGGGAGTGGGATTGGAGTAACTCAATCAGCCAATCCAGATGCTGTTCGTTGAACTTACGGCTGTAATTCAAATAGTTGAGCGTGTTCCAGGCGATTCCTGTCCTGATCCACGTGCCCCTGGCACCGAGCAGCACCGGGCGCACGTTGAGCTCAACCTCTGCGGTGGAGGGCGCCGCGTTGCGATACGTAAATCGGGGCTTTGGTCGCTCCACCTCGAATTGCAGGGCAAGCGGAGGCCTGTCATTGTCCCGCTGCGAATCGCCGGAGGGCAGCAAACCTCGCAGGGATTGTTCCCAGTCCGCGCTGGCCGGAGCTGCCGTTACAGCAACGCCCTGGTTGCCGCCTATCAGTAGCTCGCTGATGTAGGGGTCTGCCCGCGCAGCAAAAATCAATGCGGCCACGTGCTTGCAGTTCTGCCGCACCGGGCAACTGCAGATTCCTACCGGTGCCGTCCACTGCCCAGACACACCGTGCACCAATTTGGCGGTGGTGCTGTACACGGAGCTCCCGGACACCTTGCCCCGCAGCAACCCGGTGGCTGACTCAAACGCCAGATCCTTGACCCGGTCCTGCAAGAAGTACTCGCGGCCCGCGGCGGATGATCGCTGGTTGATATTGGGGGTGTGGACTGTGGGGCCCGAGCTGTGTGTGCCGGGAGGGGTCAAGGAGTGTGATCTTTCTGTGCGGGTTTCGGCCCCGCCAACAGCAGAGACCACTAGCCTTTCAGTCTAGCGCTTGTGAATCACGACGCCGGCCGCGCCCGTGGAAGTGGACCGTGCTTCGACACGTTGAAACAGCTCCCGAGCCGCCACTAATCGGCCAGCAAGAGCCGGGCCCACGCCGTGAATAGTGCCCAGGTCTTCCGCAGAGGCCGTGGCCAGCGATGCAACGCCACCCTGGTGTTTGAGAATGTTGGCAGCCAGCTCAACGGCGCTTACGCCTCGGGTGCCGGAGCCCACCACAATGGCCAGTAGTTCCGCATCACGCAAGTGCCGTGGGCCCCTGTCCATAAGTCGTTCGCGGGGGCGTTCGTCAACGGGAGTGTCAGCTATGGATTGATGAGTTTTCATACCTCCGACGCTAGGCTTGCCGAATAGGTGGCTCAATGCCGTCGTCGTAGTATGTGCGCCAATCTGGGAATCCACCTCCTGTGGAGGACAGATACGCAATGGCCGCTCAAGCTTTGCCTAACGTTCACCCGGTGCGAAGGCCTGCACAGGGTCGCGGGGCGTACTTTCGAAGTGTCAGCAGTAGCACCACAGATTCCACAGTGAGGATTGCACATGACCATCTCCCAGCCCACGCTAGTTCTTTCCAAGGAAGCCCTGGCCAGCAGTGATGAGGAAGTTGTCGAAAACAACGTTGACATTGTGGATGCAATGTTCGACGGCCTGCTGCACGAGGATGAGATTGCCCCAGATGCACTGCGCAGTTACTACATGGACTTCTACCTGACTCAGGTGGAGCAAGGTGGATTCGGCCAGTTTGTGATGGTCACGGATCTGGACGAGGACGTCCTGACCTTGCTGCGCGAAGGTCTGGAGGCCAGTGGCGCCCCCGAGCATGCAGCCTTGCTGGCCAAGGGAATCGCGATCTTTGAAGCCCTGGACGAAGAAGAGCAAGAAGAACTCAAAGACGGCGAGTGGTTGGGCGACGAGGATGATGACGAAGATGACAACGACCTCGAGGACGTGTCCGACGTCGATGACGATCCCGCCGACGAAACGTTTGAAGGCTCCCCGCATTTCGCACAGCTGGACGCTGAGCTTGCGGCCCTGAATGCGCGCGTCAACTTGACCGAGTTGAACGGCAAGTGGCTGCGCAGCGTGGAGCCCAAAGAGGTGCTTGAGGACGAGGCCATCGAGGCGCACATCGAGGCGCTCATTGCTGAGATCCCGAATCTTGACGAGCGTCAGGCCGAGGCTGAAGAGGATGCGCGGGCGCTGATGAGTGACTTTGAACTCATCATCCGTGAACTGTGCGAGGTGGCAGGGCATCAGCTGGAAGACATCACCGCGGGAGATCCGAACTATGTGCATCAGGGCCAGAAAGTGCTTGGCTGGCACTTCACCACGGATCAGGGTGAATTTGTGATGGTGGAGGAAGAGACCGAGGCCTTCATGCTGAACAAGGAAACCCAGAATATTGTCGCCGCCGTCGAATTTGAAGAACTCGATGAGGATGACGACGACGATGACTATGACGGCACGGACAGTGACGACGACGTCGACCCTGCCCGCACTGCAGCCTCCCAATAACTGACCGCTCCACCGGCGCGGCTGACGGGGATCAGCCGCGCAGGAAGGTCAGATCAAAAATAGTCCGGCCGGCCAAGTGAGCCTTGTTTTCAAAGCTCGTCAGCACCCGACCGTCGAATCGCGGGGCCCAGCCACCCTCCTGGTCCACCTCGCCGCTGACCTCGCAGTCAACGCCGCTGACCCGCGCCTGCGTGAGCGGGCTCGCTTCCCCCGCGCGCTCGCCGTCGTGCTCGTTGAAAAAATCAGGCGAAGACGCTCCCACCTCGCGCATCTGCACCGCGTAGTCGGACCAATCCGTGGCCAAGCGCCAGATGCCGCCGGGAACCAGCACGCGCGCTACCAGCGGCGCGAAGCTGTCATTGATCATGCGGCGCTTTTGGTGCTTCGTCTTGTGCCACGGATCCGGGAAGAAAACCCAAACTTCTGCCACGGAGCCAGCCGGCAGCATGGTCTCCAGCACTTCTGGCGCATTTGCCTGAACTACTCGGACGTTCTCGAGTTTGTGAGAGACGATTTTTTGGATGGTCTGCGCTAATCCCGGTGTGTAAACCTCCACGGCCAGGAAGTCCTGGTCTGGATTTTCCTTCGCAGCGTGCACCACAGCGTCACCCAAGCCGGAGCCGATCTCAACCACCAGCGGCGCCGTGCGGCCAAATTCGGCTGCGGCATCAAAAACAAACTCGGGGTGCACGGAGGTATCAGCAATATGCCGCGGAATATCCACGGCCAGGGTTGCTGAGTGGTCGTCCCACGCCTTCTGCCGGCGGCCTTGCAGCCGGGTTCCGCGCCGAACGAAGCTCACGGGTTGGCTACGAAACAGCTCGGGATTTCCATGGCTGAAGGTACTACGGGGGGTGCTGGGAGAATCATTCATCGTCTTCAAGAGTACCGGGGATCCTCGAGTGACCTTGGGCACCAAAGCAACGAAAGCGCCGCTGCCC
>JABBNV010000240.1 GCA_019352125.1 Acidobacteriota bacterium
CAACCACCACAACATGGGTCAGGGAGAGCCTGGCTACCAGCGGGATCAGGCCCTCCTCGGAGGCGCCGGAATCCAGCGAGGTGAGCAGCACTACCAGGGCCCGGTGCGGAGTCGCGTCCCGCACCTGCCTGGGAATGGCGGAGTAGTCCAGTTCGATCAGTTCACTTTTCAAAGGTGCCATGGCGGTCACTAGCGAGTTGAGCAGCAGCCCCTTGGCGCTGGAAGCCACCCGGGCGCGCACGCGTCGGTCAAACGCTACGAAATCAACACGATCCCCGCCACGGTCAGCAAGTGCTGCCAGCAACAGGGAGGCCTCGATGCCGGTATCCAGGCGCGGCTCGTCGTCAATTCTGGCCGCCGATGTGCGGGACGTATCCAGGACAATGACGACGCGTCGGTCACGTTCGGGCCGCCAGGTGCGCACCACAACATCCCGACGACGGGCGGTGGCTCGCCAGTCGATGGACCGTACATCATCCCCTCGGACGTAATCGCGCAGGGAATCGAACTCTGTTCCCGCGCCGCGGATCTGCACGGAGGCTTTGCCGTCCAGCTCGCGCAGTTTGCGCAGCTTGGACGGGAGCTGGCGGCGTGAATGAAACGGCGGAAGCACCCGCAAATTTCCGGGGCTGGTAATGGTGTACTGTCGCGCAGCCATGCCCAACGGGCCTACCGAGCGGATGGTGGTGTGCGCTACCACGAGCTCGCCCCGGCGGGTGGGAGTCAGCGAAAATGTCAGCCGCCCGCGTTCCCCGGGAGTAACCTGAATGGCCTGGCGGGGGTTGGCGCAACCAGCTGAGGGCTGCCATCCTTCACGGACGTAGCCATGCAACGTGGAGCGAGTGGGGTTGGCCACAAGTAGCTCGGCCGTGACACTTTCGGTAAGCCGGACGCTGGGCGGCACGGAGCGGTGCAGCAGCATCTTGCGAGGAGGTGCGGCCAGCACCAGGTCCAGTACCAACACCACTAGCAGAATCGCCAACAGCACAAGAATCGTGGTGGCAGAGGGGAACAGCAGCACGGGTAGCAACGCCACCAGCGCCAGTAAAATAAATCGTCCGGTAATGGCCATCGGAAATTAGCGGGGCACCGGCACGGTCGCCAAAATACTGGACAGGACGTCGTCCGCTTTGACGCCGTCCATCTCTGCTTCGGGACGCAGTGCTACACGGTGACGTAAGGCGGGAAGCGTCAGTGCCTTGACGTCATCCGGGGTTACAAAATCGCGACCGGACAGCCACGCCCAGGAACGGGAGGTATTCAGCAGGGCGGTGGCACCACGCGGGGAGACGCCCAGCTGGAAGGACGGTGCAGCCCGGGTGGCTCTCACCAGATCCACTATGTAGGCAATAACCTCGGGTGCAATGGCAACACGTGCCACGCCCTCGCGAGCCTGCTGCAGTTCCTTCGGACCGGCCACGGCACGCACACCTGCCGCCGCCAAATCTCGCGGATCAAACCCCAGACTGTGCCGGCGCACCACCTCAATCTCTTCGTTTCGCTGCGGCAGCGGCATGGTGAGTTTCAGCAGGAATCTATCCAGTTGGGCCTCTGGCAGGGGGTAGGTGCCCTCGTATTCCACGGGGTTTTGCGTGGCAGCAACTATAAATTCATCGGGCAGTTTACGTGAGACGCCATCCACAGAAACCTGGCGTTCTTCCATGGCTTCCAACAGGGATGCCTGAGTTTTTGGTGGCGTCCTGTTGATCTCGTCCGCCAGCAGAATATTGGTGAACACTGGGCCTTGGCGGAAGGTGAATTCTGAGCTGTGGGCGTCGTAAATCAGGGACCCTGTGACGTCGCCGGGCATCAGGTCAGGGGTAAATTGGACTCGTTTTGTGTCCAGTGACAGTGCGGCAGAGAGTGTCCGCACCAGCAGCGTTTTAGCCACACCAGGGACACCTTCCAACAGCACATGCCCACGCGAAAGTAGCGCGATCAGTAGTCCGGTCACAGTGGCATCCTGACCAACAACGGCCTTACCCACCTCTGTGCGCACTTTCCAGAGGGCTTCGCGCACCGGGTCATGGTGGGTTGGCAGTTGTTGCGGTGCGTTGGGGTGCTGATCGGTCATCGTGTGGTTGCCTCGCTTTCAAGGGTGTGCAATTGATGCGCCCAGTCAAGCAGCGCGGCGTTGGTTTCGGGGCTGAACTCTAAAAGTACATGTGTCACTTGGGCAGGTGGCAGTGCGGAATTACGGACGACGGCGGAGCAGACTTGCGCTGCGGAGGCGTCACTTCCCAGCCGGAAATGTTTGGCCAAGCGCTGAAGGGTGGCGGCCCGCAAATTCTCGGCAGCCGTCTGGGTTGCCTGAGCATCTTGGTACAGCCGGGCCCGACCAGCCGCAGTCTCTGATCCCCGGACGCTCACCGGCAGTGGCTCCATCACCAGAGGGCCGTCACGCCGGCCGCGCCACCAGAGCGCCAGCACTGCAACTGCGGCCAACCAGATAGCTGCGGGAGAGACCCAGCTAGGTGTTACGGAGGCAATATCCGCGGGTTTGTCTGAGGCAGGTACATCCGCCAGCGAGGGGACATACCAGACCAGGTGGTGATGTTCTCCGAGCGCGTTCAACGCCAGCGCCGCGTTGCCAGAGGACACTAGCCGGTCATTGCTCAGCGCGGCGGAATTGCCCATCACTTTGACGGTGCCATCCGCCGTGGTGACGTAACTGCCGGAGGTGCCGCCTGGCACCTCGAAACACGTCACGGGGCCGTGGTAGAGGCGGGAAGTGCCCGCTGGGGAACCCACCTCGCTTGACCCGGCTGCCTGCGCTGCTGGATCGCTGCAGCCAGCGGGGGACGTTGTCACGGAGTCCGGGCCCGCACCGCCACTGCTGATCTTTGACTTCAAACCAATGAGCGTTCCCGGACTCGGTTCTACCAGCACTAACGTCGTGGCGGCGGTCTTGAGGGAAGAAAGCTGACTCGCTTCCAGGAACCCCTTGGGGTCGTAGACCATCAAGGTGACGTCCCCCTGATGTGCGGAAAGTGTCTTTGCAGTGGCTGTAGCGGTATCCGTGGGTATGACTTCAACGCCTTGCTGCCGGAGTATCTGGGCCAGGGCCATACCGCCGTCGGGCGCTGGATTGTCTGAAGCCAGGGGACTACGTGCCGGAGAACTAGTAGCCCGGATGATCGCGAAGATCAGGAACGCCAACACAATACTGCCCACAATCAGCCAGAACTTGTGCTGGTTGAGCCAGTGCAGCACGCGCTCTCGCACAGTCCCCTCAGATGCGCTGTACGTAGTTCCTTCGGCGGTGGGCAGGCTCATCGCGGTGCCGCCAGGGTGAGGGAATACTTCGGCGGCGTGGCGGCCAGATCAAGATCCAACTGCCGCAGGGAATCATAGCCATCCTGGGTGGCAATACCGTGGCCATACCGCACTCGGTTGAATGCCAGCGCTGCCTCCGCCAATGCGCTGCCAAACGTGGGAAATGCGCCGGACGCATCGGCGGCAACCTCTTGCGCCGTCCTGCCCGGCTGGCCAGTGAGCACCGCCCGTTCCTCGCACTTGCGCACCATGGCTCGAAACTGCTCCAACAAAGCCTGCTGGTAATCTCCCGCGGTGGCGTATTTGCTGGCCAGAGCGCGGTGTTCAGCGGCGGTCAACGGCTTGTCAGCATCAAAAATCGCGTCAGTCTTGGCCACGGCTGCCTTGCCGTTGAGCCGTGGACGGACAAAGAAGAACACCACGGCGAGGACGGCGATCACGCCTGCAATTAGTAGGAAGGCACTGATATTGGCATTGGGACCATGGAGTCCGTTGATGAAATCGGACAGGGTCTTGGTGATCCAATCCCAAATCTGCGCTGCCACTGAGGGCTTGGCATTCTGGTATACGGACTTGGCCAGTTCCTCCTCGGCCAGCCGGCGCCCTTCCTGATCCCCGGGGGTCACGGGGACGCCAAAATGCAACCATCCGGGAGCTATCATGACGTTCCGGAAATCCATCCGCCGTTGGTGGTAGGTGGGGTAGCAGCAGCTACGGGACGCCCGGGAATTCCATCGCGATTGGCTTGGTTTGGATCCTCGTTCTCCTTCATGAGCACCACATCGAAGCCCTCTTTGCGCATCCGCAGGTCAACGTAGATCAGTGCCAGCACACCACTAGTGAAGGCCAAGGTCACGGCGCCCACCAGGCTGCCAACGACGCTGGAGATTCCTTGCGTGATGATTTGCTGGCTGATCATGCCCGCTGAGTCCGGATGCGGATTGATCATCCCCGCAACCAAACCAACAATCAGTGAAACGGGAACGGAGACAATACCGCCGATCACGGATGCGATGATCTGAGTGAGCAAATACGTGCCAAAGATGCGCCACCAATTGTTGGTGGTCAATCTCCACGAACGTTCCAGGGCGGCCAGGACGCCCAGATCTTCCATGATCATGGCAGCCGGGGCCACCAGCAGCTTAGTAG
>JABBNV010000008.1:0-3324 GCA_019352125.1 Acidobacteriota bacterium
GTGTTTGAAAAGACGGGACCGGATCATCTGCTGCCGGCACGCCGAGCCGCCACTGACAGAATCATGGATGCCATAGCAGAACTCAGCGGTCAGGCAAGATCCAGCAGCTACAACCAGTCGCCCTCGAACTAACTCTCCAGCGCTAACCGACTAGCATTGAAGACGTGGCAAATCCAGCATCCTACCGACCCCGCACGGGGGAAATCCCCACCGATCCGGGCGTTTATCGGTTTCGGGACGAGCATGGGCGCGTCATTTATGTGGGCAAAGCCAAGAATCTACGCTCGCGGCTAAATTCCTATTTTGCCAACCCTGCGGGGTTACTGCCCAAAACCTATGCCATGGTGCATACGGCTGCCAGTGTTCAGTGGACAATAGTTGGTAGCGAGCTGGAGGCTCTGCAGCTCGAGTACACGTGGATCAAGGAATTCACGCCACGGTTCAACCTGGCGTTTCGGGACGATAAGTCCTACCCGTATCTTGCCGTGACGATGGGGGAGAAGTTCCCTCGAGTGCAGGTGATGCGCGGAGATCGCCGTAAGGGCACTAAGTATTTTGGCCCCTATACCGCGGGAGCCATCAGGGACACTGTGGATACGCTCCTGCGAGTATTTCCGGTGCGCACATGCAGCCCCGGCGTGCTGAAAAGGGCGCAATCCAGCGGACGGCCGTGCCTTCTGGGCTATATCGACAAATGTTCGGCACCCTGTGTGGGGAGGGTGACCGAGGCAGAGCACCGTGCTTTGGCGGATCAGTTCTGTTCCTTCATGGGTGGCGAAGCGAAGAAGTTCATCGCCAAACTTGAACGCGACATGGCGGCCGCTGTGGCCGAACTGGACTATGAGAAAGCAGCTCGCGTACGCGATGACCTGATTGCACTCCGGAAGGTGTTTGAGCGCAACGCCGTGGTGCTCAGCGAGGAAACCAACGCGGACGTTTTTGCCGTGCATCATGATGAGCTGGAGGCAGCAGTTCAGGTATTTCATGTCCGGGGTGGCCGCATCCGTGGGCAACGGGGTTGGGTGGTTGAAAAGGTTGAGGAAACGACTCCCGCCGAATTAATTGAACATTTGCTTCAGCAGGTTTATGGGGCAAATACCGAAGCGAATGACGGCATCCCACCACAAATCCTGGTGCAAGAGCTGCCCACTAACCTTGAGCAACTCACCGAATGGCTGCAGGGACTCCGTGGTGCAAGAGTGGATATCCGGGTGCCTCAGCGTGGGGATAAGTTTGCATTGCTGGACACCGTGGCGCAGAACGCGGATCAGGCCATGCGGCTCCATAAATCCCGACGCGCGGGGGACCTCACCCAGCGGTCATTGGCACTGACGGAGCTCCAGGAAGCGTTGGACATTCCCGTTCCGTTGCTCCGCATTGAGTGTTATGACATTTCCCATGTTCAGGGGACCAATGTGGTGGCGTCGATGGTGGTGGTAGAGGACGGGCTCGCGAAGAAGAGCGAATATCGCAAGTTCGCCATCACTGGTGCTGCGGCAGTGGACGATACCGCCAGCATGTATGACGTGATTTCGCGCAGATTCCGCAACTATTTGAATGACCAACAGGCCCGTGCGGAGCAACCCAGCAGCGGAGAAGTCATCGGCGAAGCGCCGGTATCCGCCAAGTTCGCGTACCCGCCCAATTTGGTGGTCGTTGATGGGGGCCAGCCCCAGGTAGCGGCCGCGCTGCGGGCACTGCGCGATCTAGGCATCACGGACATGCACGTCATCGGTCTCGCGAAGCGGCTCGAAGAGGTCTGGTTGCCGGACAGTGATTTTCCAGTCATCTTGCCCAGGACCTCACAGGGCCTCTACCTCCTGCAACGCATCCGTGATGAAGCGCACCGATTCGCCATTACCTTTCACCGCCAAAAGCGTGGAAAGTCCATGACAGTCTCTGCCTTGGATGGGGTTCCGGGTCTGGGCGCAGCCAAACAAAAAGCACTCCTGAACCACTTTGGTTCCGTCAAGAAGATCCGTGCAGCTAGTGAGGCAGAGCTAGCCGAAGTCAAGGGATTTGGGCCCGTGCTGGCGGCGGCAGTGGCGGCCGCGCTGGCAGCGGAAACGGCCAGCGCTCCGGCAAATCCGGCTGTGAATATGACCACCGGCGAAATCATCGAATCTTAGCTAGGCTTGGGGCACAGACGGTATGAGCCGTTCATGTGTGCAACGGACAGGACGAGTGAATGACTGAGCCTACGTCGACGCCCGAGAGCGAAGAACTGACGGCCATCAAACCGGTGGAGTCTGAGCTGCTGGTGGTGACCGGCATGTCCGGCGCTGGCCGAAGCACCACTGCCAACGCCTTGGAAGATCATGGCTGGTACGTAGTGGAGAATCTGCCACCGCAGATGCTGGGAACCTTGGCAGAGTTGGTCTCCCGGACGCCACAGTCGCTGCCTAAGCTGGCGGTGGTGATGGATGTCCGCGGCGGTGAGCTGTTTTCAGACGTTAGGGATTCTCTCAATGCCCTCTCGGCCAGTGGACGCACGTTCCGCATGCTGTTCCTCGATGCGAACGATGAGACGCTGGTGCGTCGTTTTGAACAGGGCAGGCGCCCCCACCCGCTGCAAGGTGACGGCAGAATTCTTGACGGTATAGCCGCTGAGCGGGAAATGCTGGCTGAGCTGAAGTCCGCCTCGGAGATGGTGCTGGACACCTCTGCCTATAACGTCCATGAATTGGCCACCGCCGTCACGGAATTGTTCTCAGAGTCTGGCCCCATTGTGCTCCGCCTCACGGTGATGAGCTTCGGCTTTAAGTATGGGCTCCCCGTGGACGCCAATTACGTGGCGGATGTGCGGTTTATCCCCAATCCGCACTGGGTTCCACAGCTGCGAGCACATACCGGCCTTGAGGCAGAGGTGAGTGACTTTGTGCTGAATGCAAATGGAGCAGCGGAATTCGTCAAACGGTATGTCAGCGCCTTGGAACCGGTGCTGGAGGGCTACCGCCGCGAGAACAAGCACTATGCCACTATCGCCGTCGGCTGTACGGGCGGTAAGCACCGCTCTGTGGCCGTCGCCGTCGAAATTGCCAAGCGGTTGTCCCAACAGCCTCGCGTTACCGTGAGCGTGCGGCACCGCGATCTGGGGCGCGAATAATGGCGCTCTTTACGGGGCCACTGCCACTGATTCCGCCAGGAGGCAACAAGAAGATCAGCAGTACCCCGGATACCTCCGTGGTGGCTCTGGGAGGCGGCCACGGGTTGGCTGCTTCGCTTTCTGCCCTGCGCTTGCTGACCAGTGAGCTGACGGCTGTGGTCACGGTGGCGGACGACGGCGGCTCCTCCGGACGCTTGCGCGACGAGCTGGGTGTGTTG
>JABBNV010000008.1:3334-6483 GCA_019352125.1 Acidobacteriota bacterium
CCCCCTGGGGATCTCCGCATGGCACTGAGTGCGCTCTGCGATGACACTGATTGGGGTCGGACGTGGCGGGATGTGATGCAGCACCGGTTCAAATCCAAAAGCGGCTCCGATGGGTCCCTTGACAATCACTCGATGGGGAACCTGCTGATCGTTACCCTGTGGGAGTTATTGGGGGATACCGTCGCCGGGCTCACGTGGGCCGGTGCCCTACTGGGTGCCCGTGGGCAAGTTTTGCCGATGGCCAGTATTCCGCTGACTATCGCGGGAACGGCGGTGCAGCGTGATGCCACCGGCGCCGTTTCGACGCATCTCATCACTGGTCAGGCGCAGCTTGCTCTGGCTGGCGAGGTGGAAGATGTTCGGCTGATACCGGAGAATGCACCGGCCTGCATGGAGGCCCTTAACGCGATCGAATTGGCGGACTGGGTAGTATTGGGTCCTGGTTCTTGGTACACCTCCGTCCTGCCTCACCTGTTATTGCCGGAGTTGCGACAGGCGTTATCCAATACGCCGGCCAAGCGATTGTTGACCATGAACTTGGATGTCAATGACAAAGAAGCCACGGGGCTGAGCGCCGCTGATCATTTGCGGGTGATTTCACGCTACGCGCCAGAATTCGGTGTGGATGTAGTGTTGGCTGACCCCACCTCCGTTGGTGACAAGGTTGATTTTGAGCGGGCTGCAGCCAGAATGGGCGCGGAAGTACGGTTCGCTAACGTGAGGGGCATGGCAGGGACAGCTGAGCACGATGCACTACGATTGGCAGCCGCGTATCACGACATTTTTACTGGCTCCAGCTCCTGAGCATCTCGGGGTTGGGCAACGCACTATTGGATGAATTCATTACAGAGAGGTTGGCACCATGGCGCTGACAGCGGCGGTCAAGGAAGAACTCTCCCGGTTAGATATCAGGAAGTCGTCCGTTCGGAAGGCTGAGGTGTCTTCCATGCTGCGGTTCGCTGGCGGGCTGCACATCATTTCGGGGCGCATTGTAATTGAAGCTGAGGTCGATTTGGCTTCCACGGCGCGGCGATTGCGGGCTGCCATTGCAGAGATTTACGGACACCAGAGCGAGATCATTGTGGTGTCTGGCGGTGGATTGCGGCGTGGGAACCGTTACGTAGTGCGGGTAGTGCGCGACGGCGAGGCGCTGGCCAGGCAAACAGGGTTGCTGGATTCTCGCGGGCGCCCAGTCCGAGGCTTGCCCTCTGTAGTGGTCAATGGATCCGCGGCCGATGCTGAGGCCGTGTGGCGCGGCGCTTTTTTGGTGCATGGTTCGCTCACGGAACCGGGGCGTTCCTCCGCTCTGGAGGTCACCTGCCCCGGCCCCGAATCTGCCCTTGCCCTGGTCGGTTCAGCACGGCGGCTGGGTATTGCGGCCAAGGCTCGCGAAGTCCGCGGTGTGGATCGCGTGGTGATACGGGATGGGGACACTATTGCTGCGCTGCTGACTCGTATGGGCGCCCACGATGCCCTGCTGGTATGGGAAGAGCGGCGCATGCGCAAAGAGGTGCGGGCCACGGCCAACAGGCTGGCAAATTTCGACGACGCGAACCTTCGTCGCTCAGCTCAGGCAGCCGTGGCCGCGGGGGCCAGAGTGGAGCGCGCCCTGGAAATCTTGAATGATGACGTCCCCGCGCACCTGAAGTACGCGGGGGAGCTTCGGGTAGCGCACAAACAGGCAAGCCTGGATGAGTTGGGGCGGTTGGCTGATCCGCCCATGACCAAGGACGCGATTGCCGGCCGGATCCGCCGGCTGCTGGCCATGGCGGACAAGAAGGCTGTAGAACTGGATATTCCAGGGACTGACGCAAACGTCACACTGGAAATGCTGGATGAGTAATTCTCACCTAGGATGAATAACGTAGGCAGCGAACTGTTGGCCGGAATATTTCCACGGTCGCAGCGGCTATGCCAAGTACCTGCACTATCCGTAACGCTAGGAATGAGGAAAAGTGACTGAATATACCCTTCCCGAACTGCCCTACGATTACGCGGCATTGGAGCCCAACATCTCCGCCCGCATCATGGAGCTGCACCACGACAAGCACCACGCGGCATACGTGACTGGCGCTAACAACGCCCTCGCTCAGCTGGCTGAAGCTCGTGACAAGAATGACTTCGCGAACATCAACCGGTTGTCTAAGGACTTGGCGTTCCACACCGGTGGCCATATTAACCACTCGATCTTCTGGAACAACCTCTCACCGGACGGAGGCGACAAGCCTGAGGGCGAGTTGGCCGCTGGCATCGATGACGCCTTTGGCTCCTTCGATGCATTCCGGGCGCACTTCACGGCTGCTGCCATGGGACTTCAGGGTTCCGGCTGGGCCTTCCTCGCTTACGAGCCCATCGGCGGGAATCTCGTCATTGAGCAGCTCTACGATCAGCAGGGCAACGTAGCAGTTGGCACCACGCCGCTGCTGATGTTGGACATGTGGGAGCACGCCTTCTACTTGGACTATGTGAACGTCAAGGCTGACTACGTGAAGGCCTTCTGGAACATTGTGAACTGGGTAGACGTGGCCAAGCGTTTTGACGGCGCACGGGCCAATGCGACGTCTCTGATTACGCTCTAGTCGACTGCATGACGGAGTAACAATTTGATGCCTGCCCTTGTAGTTGCAAGGGCAGGCATTCTTATACGTAAGATAAGAAGAAGGAAAGCAATCGGACTCAAGGTCACAGCGAAAGTCGCGGCCCCAGGTCTGCCTTTCTAAGTGACACGCGGTATCTCTGCCCAACGAAGTGCGGAAACTAATAGTTTCAAAGCCAGGGCCTCATGGCCTACCGGAAAAGGGTGCTTGAGAGAGCACCAAGGAGATGGATATTGTGACGACTCGTATTGGCATTAACGGCTTCGGCCGCATTGGCCGCAACTACTTCCGTGCAGCGCTGGAACAGGGCGCAGACCTCGAGATTGTGGCAGTGAATGACCTAACCAGCCCCGAGACGCTGGCTCACCTGCTCAAATACGATTCCGTAACCGGCCGTCTGAAGGCTGATGTTTCGGTAGTGGATGGCGACATTGTTGTTGATGGCAAGACCATCAAGGTTTTGGCAGAGCGCGATCCCGCAAACCTTCCTTGGGGCGAGTTGGGCGTGGATATCGTCGTCGAATCCACCGGTTTCTTCACCAAGGCTGCTGA
>JABBNV010000008.1:6493-8276 GCA_019352125.1 Acidobacteriota bacterium
CACATTGATGCTGGTGCCAAGAAGGTACTCATCTCCGCTCCCGCGTCGGACGAGGACATCACCATCGTCATCGGCGTCAATGATGACAAGTATGATCCCGCCAACCACCACATCATTTCCAACGCTTCTTGCACCACCAACTGCCTGGGCCCGCTGGCCAAGGTTCTCAACGAGTCCTTTGGCATTGAGCGTGGTTTGATGACCACGATCCATGCCTACACTGCAGACCAGAACCTCCAAGACGGCCCGCACAAGGATCTGCGCCGCGCACGCGCCGCAGCCATCAACATGGTGCCCACCTCAACCGGTGCTGCCAAGGCTATTGGCTTGGTTCTGCCGGAGCTAAAGGGCAAGCTGGACGGCTTCGCCATTCGCGTGCCAGTACCCACCGGCTCGGCAACGGACTTGACCTTCACGGCATCTCGCGAAACCACGGTGGAAGAAGTCAACGCTGCCATGAAGGCTGCCGCTGAGACCGATGCACTCAAGGGCATTTTGAAGTACACCGAGGATCCGATTGTCTCCTCGGACATCGTGACGGACCCGGCGTCGTCCATTTTTGATGCTGGCCTGACCAAGGTTATTGGCAATCAAGTCAAGGTAGTTTCCTGGTACGACAACGAGTGGGGTTACTCCAACCGCCTTGTTGACCTGACCGAAATTGTTGCCGAGAAGCTCTAAGGAATCATGATGACCGCCTCCACCCTGGCTGACTTACTGGCAGAAGGCGTTCAGGGGCGCTACGTCCTTGTGCGTAGTGATCTGAACGTACCGCTGAACGATGCTGATGGCACGCGCAGCGTGAGCGATGCAGGGCGCATTCAAGCGTCTCTGCCCGTACTCAAGAAGCTCACGGCTGCCGGAGCCAGGGTGTTGGTGGTTGCTCACCTGGGGCGTCCCAAGGGTGCTCCAGAAGAGAAGTATTCGTTGCAGCCCGTGGTGGACGAGCTGGCCAAGCTGGCGGATTTCCCCGTCACCATGGCAGCTGACACCGTGGGGGAATCTGCCAAGAAGTCCGCTGCTGAGTTGGCAGACGGCTCCGCACTCGTACTGCAGAACGTGCGCTTTGATGCCCGCGAAACCAGCAAGGACGACGGCGAACGCGAGGCCTTTGCGGGGGAGTTGGCTGCCCTCACCGGTGACAATGGTGCCTACGTGGATGATGCCTTTGGTGCTGTGCACCGCAAGCACGCCAGCGTTTTTGACATTGCTAAAAAGCTGCCGCCGTACCAGGGCGATCTGGTGCGTGACGAACTCAAGGTGCTGACGCAGCTCACCACAGATACCGCCAAGCCTTATGTGGTGGTGTTGGGTGGCTCCAAGGTTTCTGACAAGTTGGCAGTGATTGACAACCTGTTGGGTAAGGCGGACACGATTCTGGTAGGTGGCGGCATGCTGTTCACCTTCCTCGCGGCCCAGGGTTACAGCGTAGGTGCCAGTCTGTTGGAAAAGGACCAGCTGGACGTGGTTCGTGATTACCTTGCCCGTGCCGAGGCCGCTGGAACAACCTTTGTACTGCCCACGGATATTGTGGTGGCGGAGAAGTTTGCCGCTGATGCGCGTCACCAGACGGTGCCGGCGGAGGATATTGAAAGCAGCGATTTCGGTGTAGCCGGAATCGGACTGGACATTGGGCCTGAGACCAGCGAGGCCTTCGCCACCCAGATCAGCAACGCCAGAACTGTCTTCTGGAACGGCCCCATGGGCGTGTTCGAATTCTCAGAATTCGCCGCCGGGACCAAGGCCGTGGCTGCAGCACTGACCGATTGCAACGGATTCACAG
>JABBNV010000008.1:8286-17988 GCA_019352125.1 Acidobacteriota bacterium
GCTGCTGTTCGTGCGCTGGGTTTCACAGACAATCAATTTGGCCATATTTCAACGGGTGGCGGTGCCAGCCTGGAGTTCTTGGAGGGCAAAGAACTGCCCGGACTCAAGGCGTTGGAACACTAATTCACCGTCCCCTTCTCTGTGCGTTGCAACGCACACCGAACCCCTGATTTTGGAGTGACATGACTGCGTCAACGAATGGAAAGTTTGACCGGAAGCCGCTGATCGCTGGCAACTGGAAGATGAACATGGACCACGTCCAGGGCATTACGCTGCTGCAGAAGTTGGCGTGGACACTTTCTGACGCTCGGCATGATTATGCACGGGTTGAGGTAGCTGTCTTTCCCCCGTTCACAGATCTGCGGGGCATCCAAACCCTGGTTAAGGGTGATGATCTGAAGCTTGTCTACGGTGGGCAGGACCTCTCGGACCAGGATTCTGGTGCCTACACGGGAGACATTTCCGGAGCGTTCTTGAAGAAACTGGGTTGCGCCTACGTTTTGGTAGGGCACAGTGAGCGTCGCACCCTTCACGGTGAGGATGGCAGCATCACCAACGCCAAGGTGAAGTCCGCCTACCGCAATGAACTGACGCCCATTCTGTGCGTTGGCGAGGGGCTGGAAATCCGGCAGTCGGGTACACACGTGGATTACACGCTGGACCAACTGCGCGCTGGCGTGGCCGGTCTGAGCGCGGAAGAGGCAAGCACCCTGGTCGTTGCCTATGAGCCGGTCTGGGCCATTGGTACTGGGGAAGTTGCCGGGCCAGAAGATGCTCAGGAAATGTGCCAGGCCATTCGCTCTGAATTAGGCACCATCTTTGATACTGAGACAGCAGCCAAGATTCGGCTCTTGTACGGCGGTTCGGTCAAGGCCGCCAACGTTGCTTCGATTCTTGCTGGACGGGACGTTGACGGCGCGTTGGTGGGCGGTGCCAGCTTGGATGCTGCCGAGTTTGCTAGTATTGCTAGGTTCGAGAGCCACCTCAGCACAGACTAAACTGTGTTGAAGCTAGATTTTATCGCCGCTGAAAGGCCATCGTGGAAGTACTCCAAATTACTTTGCAGATCCTCTTGGGGATCACATCGCTGTTGCTGACCCTGCTGATTTTGCTGCACAAGGGGCGCGGTGGTGGCCTTTCTGACATGTTCGGTGGCGGCATGAGCTCCTCCTTGGGCTCATCCGGTGTGGCGGAGCGAAACCTCAACCGGTTTACCGTCGTGTTGGGCTTGACGTGGGGCGCCGTGATTGTTGGCCTCGGCCTCATCATGTCCCTGACGGGAAAGTAGCACCTACTCTCTCGCGCCGATGCGCTGCTTCAGTGATCCTTTGCCACTGGCAGGGCTAGACTGATCCCAGCGGCGAATTCACTGAGCGAGAGGTACGTCTGTGCCACATCTAAACGGGGGATTCCGGGGAACGCGCGTAGGCGTACTAGCTGGCGCGGCTTCATCAATGCGGCCGGAACTGGCCAAGGCTTCCCCGGCGCCGCGAATGTCAGTTCATTACTGGTGTACTCAAGGGCACGAAACAGTGCCAGTCTTTGCTCAGCTACCCGAAGATCAAATCCCGCCATGGTGGGAGTGCGCTCAGTGTGGGGCTCCAGGGGGCAGAAATCCAGAATCCGGCGTTGTGGCTGTTCCTGTGGAAACTCCAAAGTCTCACCTGGAATATGTGATGGAGCGACGTACTCCGGAACAAGCTGCGGTACTTCTCCAAGAGGCCTTGGAGAGGCACCGCAACCTTCCCGGAATCGTTGCCGACTAGTAGTTTTGCCTAATTTTCGTGGCGAAGCATGAGTTGGCCAGGTACTTTGGCGGCCGCATCCTGATCAATCAGCCAGAGTGTTTTGACAAGTCCCTGTGCGCCAGCAGCAGGCACCTGAACTGGGTTGGCACCGGCGAGGGCTAGGCCCACCGCTCCAGCCTTGTCATTACCTGCGGCAACCAGCCAAATCTCTGTTGCCGTATTGATGCTAGGCAAGGTCAAAGAGACGCGAGACGGCGGCGGCTTGGGGGAGTTGTCCAAGCCAACTGCGGTGAGTGTCTTCTCGCGTATCCCTGCCATTTCTGGAAAGAGCGAGGCAACGTGCGCGTCCGGTCCAATACCCAACAGCAGTACATCAAATCGAGGGACAAGCGGCGCCGTGCCTCCCGCGTCGTGCGCCCGGGCATGTTCCTGCGCGGCCGCCGCGGCCAACTCAGCGGCGTACGCGGTTGCGGCATCTTCTGCCGAGGCAAAGTCATCCGTCGAGCCCATCTGGTGGACCCTTGCAGGGTCTATCGGGATATGGTCCAGCAGTGCCGCAGAAGCCTGAAGGGCATTGCGGTCTGCATCTTCCGCAGCAACGAACCGTTCATCTCCCCACCAAAAATTCACCTTGGACCAATCCACTGCGGGGCAGGCAGGGGAAGCAACAATGGCCTTCAACGTGGCGATTCCTACGGTGCCACCGGTAAGCACCACCGTTGCCTCGCCTCGCTCATTCTGAACGTCTAAGAGCTTAGTGATGAGCCTGGCTGCAGTTGTAGCAGCCAGAACGTCAAAACTGGGGTGGAGGTTGATCCGAACGTTGCTCGCCATATTAGTGATCCACTTCGGTAACTGGTTTGCTTTCCATGTCAGCCAGCAGTTTCCGCAGGCCCGTTGTTACTACTTCGCCAAACACCTCGTCCGGATCCAACCGGCGAAGTTCCTCAGCCAGACAATCCTGGACCGTGCGACGTGGCAACGCAATGCGCTGGTTGGGTTGGCCCGGCTGAGTCAGAGTTGCCTCGACCGTTCCGGGGCGAATCAATTCCACATTGCCGGAGGAACGCTCCAACAACACTCTGCGGATGCCGGTGCCTGCCGGGTCCTCCACAACGGTGATCGGAACGGGCAAAGCTCCATGGAGCCACCCTGCCAGTAAGAGCGTGCTGGGTGAATCCGTTGCACCCTCTACTGTCAGCGCGGTTACAGGATCCTCATCCAGCTGGTCAAAAACTGCGGCCAGCTGAATCCGCCAATTGGTGAGGCGAGTCCATGCCAGATCTGTGTCACCTGCTGTGTAGGTCTGCGACATGTGCGCCAGGGCCTCGCGGGGGTCCGGTTCGTTGGCCGAGTCCGTGATCCGGCGAACGGCAATTTGCCCGATCGGGGAGGAATGAGCATCATCCGGCACGCCATGCGGCCACCACGCCACAATGGGTGCGTCCGGGAGGAGCAGGGCCGAAACTAGGGATTCGCTTTGGGTGGCAAGCTCCCCAAAGCCTCGCAACACGATGACCTCTGACGCGCCCGCATCACCACCCACCCGAATTTGGGCGTCCAGATGCGTATCGGTGCTATCCACGGCATCGGCCAGCACAATGATCCGACACGGGTGTTCGCGACTGGCTAGATTGGCGGCAGCGATGGCCTCTTCTTCGTAGCCGCCCTTGGTGATGATCACTAAGGTGAGCACACGGCCGAGTGTTACCACGCCGCCGCGTTGGCGCATTTGCACAATTTCCTTGGAAACTTTGGAAACAGTTGTGTTGGGTAGGTCTACTATCACGGCCTTCTCCAGGTCCTTCCATCGCGGCGTAGCAATTCATCGGCGGATGCCGGACCCCAGCTACCGGGGGCATACGGCTCCGGCGCGGTGCCTTCTTTAGCCCAGAATTCCTCGAAGGGGTCCAGGATCTTCCACGACAATTCAACTTCTTGATGCCGTGGGAAGAGCGGCGGCTCGCCCAATAGAACGTCCAGAATCAGTCGCTCGTAGGCTTCGGGGCTGGACTCGGTGAAAGCGTGACCGTAACCAAAGTCCATGGTCACGTCGCGAACCTCCATCTGGGTTCCAGGCACCTTGGAGCCGAAGCGAATGGTCACACCCTCATCCGGCTGTACGCGGATTACCACAGCGTTCTGGCCAAAAACGTCGTCGGCCGTATCTGTGAACAGGAGGTTTGGCGCCTTCTTGAAGACGACGGCGATTTCGGTGACTCGCCGGCCGAGCCGCTTACCGGTACGCAGGTAGAAGGGTGCTCCCGCCCACCGGCGCGTATTGATATCCAGCCGAATAGCGGCAAAGGTTTCCGTGCTGGAACCCTCGGGGATACCGTCTTCTTCCAGATACCCCTTCACCTCTTCGCCACCCTGCCAGCCGCCCGTGAACTGGCCGCGGGCCGAATGAGTGGACAGGTCCTCTGGCAGCTTGACGGCCGCCAATACCTTTTCCTTCTCCGCACGGAGATCGTCCGCGTTGAAAGATATGGGCTCTTCCATGGCTGTCAGGGCCAGCAACTGCAGCAAGTGGTTTTGAATCACGTCGCGAGCAGCACCGACGCCGTCGTAGTAACCGGCTCGTCCGCCCGTGCCGATATCCTCAGCCATGGTGATCTGAACGTGGTCAACGTAGTTGGCGTTCCAGATCGGCTCAAAGAGCTGGTTGGCGAAACGGAGAGCCAGCAGGTTCTGCACGGTCTCCTTGCCCAAGTAGTGGTCAATCCGGAACACCGAGTCAGTGGGGAAGACCGATTCCACAATGGAGTTAAGCTCCCGTGCGGATTCCAGGTCATGCCCAAACGGCTTCTCGATCACTACCCGGCGCCACTGATCGCCCTCAGCGGAAGCAAGCCCATGCTTGGACAGCTGCCGGCAAACCAACTCAAAGGCCTTGGGTGGTATGGACAGATAAAACGCGTGATTACCGCGTGTTCCTCGGTCCTCATCCAGTTCCTGGATGGTGTCCTTCAATCGCAGGAAGGAGTCATCATCATCAAATTCACCCTGGACAAAGCGGATTCCCTCAGCCAGCTGAGCCCACACGACTTCGTCAAAAGGCGTACGGCAGTATGCCATGACAGATTCCTTCACCTCCGCGGCAAAGTCCTCATCCTCCCACTGGCGGCGGGCGAATCCAACCAAGGCGAAGCTGGGGGGCAACAGCCCCCGGTTGGCCAAGTCATAGACGGCTGGCATCAGTTTCTTGCGGGATAGATCCCCGGTTACTCCGAAGATCACCAACGATGATGGTCCAGCCACTCGGGACAGCCGACGGTCTCGGCTGTCCCTGAGCGGATTTTTACGCTTTGAGGCGTCTGTTTCAGGCATGTAGATCTAGTTGCCTTCGTTCGAGTTGTGCGTGGTGGCCAGAGAGGCCACTACCTTGATCAGTTGTGCCACGCCTGCGCTACGGTCGGTGAGGTGCAGTTGCAGCACGGGGCGGCCGTGTTGTTCAGCCAGTACCTGTGCATCGCCAGCAGCCTGGGCCTCAATCAGCTCGCCAAAGCTGAATGGCCGCTCCGGAATGCCAAGATCCTCCGTACTGGTCGCAGTGATCTGCAGGAAGACGCCGACGGCGGGACCACCCTTGTGGAATTGCCCAGTAGAGTGCAGGAAGCGGGGACCCCAGCCAAACGTCACCGGACGGTGCGCAACGGCAGCCAGCGGGTTCCGAACTCCTGCCAATTCGGCATGCGTGATGCGGTCCAGATAGGCCTGAACGCTCAGGTAGCCGTCTTCGGGAAGTTGCCCCAGCAACGCTTGAACAGCGTCACTCACTGTGGCAGCATCGCCCAACCACTGCGGGCCACGTACTTCAATGGCCCCATCCGTGAAATTGGCCGGCTGCGCCTCCGGGCGTGCATCCAACAGGCCGCGAGCAGCCTTCTTGGCGGCTTCAACATCCGGCTGGTCGAAGGGATTGATTCCCAGCAACCTACCCGCCACCACTACGGCAAATTCCCACAACATCATTTGCGAACCCAGGCCACCGGACACGGCCACCTGGTTTTCCGCGAGTTCAACCGATTCAGTGTCAGCAACCAGGCGCACCACCAGAACATCCGAGGCACCCCCAACAACTTCCGGGGAATCTGGGTCTGCGACCACCGGAAGTAAGCCAGTGCCCAATTTGCCCGTGGACTCAGCGATGAGCTGTTCGGCCCAGTCAGCAAAGCCCACAATGGATGAACCCTCATCCACAATGACCACTTTGTTGCGCAGGGGGTTGGTTCCGCCAAGTGCGGCGCCCAGCTTGAGCCCAATATTCTCAGCAGCGTCCTCGCGCAGCGACTCAGCAGCTTCTTCTGCTTCATCGATCAGTGCCTGAATGTCTACCCCGGCAAGCCCGGAGGGCACTAATCCAAACGCGGTCAGAGCGGAGTACCGTCCGCCCACGTTGGGGTCAGCATTGAACACCTTGCGGTATCCAGCCTCACGAGCCGATGCATCCAAGGGGGAACCCGGATCAGTGACAATAATGATGCGGCTGGCAGCGTCTACGCCTGCCTTCGTGAACTCTTGCTCAAACACGCGACGCTGTGAGTCAGTCTCGAGCGTTGAGCCGGACTTCGAGGAGACCACGATCGCCGTCGTCGTCAGCCTGTCAGCCAAGGCCGCCCGAACCTGTTCCGGATCCGTGCTATCCAAGACGGTCAACTCGACGCCAGCCGTATTGGTGATGACTTCGGGAGCCAGTGAAGAGCCACCCATTCCAGCCAGCACAATGTGGTTGACACCCTCAGCGCGCAACTCATCGCGCAGGCTGAGGATCTCCGCCACCAGTGGCGAGGAGACGGCAGGTGCCTCTACCCAGCCCAACCGGACGGCGGCTTCAGACTCGGAGTCCGGCCCCCACAGGGTGTTGTCCTTGGCGAAAATCTTCGACGCAACAGCATCTGCCACGAGAGCCTCGCCGTGGACTTGCCACGCCTGGCTAGCTGCGCCGGAGGCGTTGAAACTCATGCTGGACATGGCTTATGCCTCTGACTTTTCACCGTTGAGTGCGCTCTGAACGTGATCCAGGAGTTCCTTCCAGCTGGCCACAAACTTGTCCAGACCTTCGGTTTCCAGCTGAGCAACAACTTCAGTGTAGGAAATGCCGAGGCCCTCCAGCTCGTTGAGCACGGCGTTGGCGGCGTCGTAGCTTCCCGTGATCGTATCGCCAGTCACTTCAGCGTGGTCGAACGTAGCGTCCAGAGTCTTCTCGGGCATGGTGTTGACCACGTTCTCCGCCACCAAGGAGGTGACATACAGAGTGTCCGGGTATGCCGGGTCCTTGACACCGGTCGAGGCCCAAAGCGGGCGCTGTACTAGCGCGCCAGCGGCAGCCAGCGTGTCCCAGCGCTCGGTGCTGAACTGCTCCTGGAATACCTGGTAAGCCAGCTGTGCGTTGGCAACGCCGGCCTTGCCCTTGAGCGCCTTGGCTTCGTCCGTTCCCAGTGCGTCCAGGCGCTTGTCAATTTCGGTATCCACGCGGGAAACGAAGAAGGAAGCAACGGAGTGGATGGTGGACAAGTCATGTCCATTTTCCTTAGCTGCCTCGATGCCCGTTTGGAAGGCGTTGATGACCTCGCGGTACCGCTCCAGAGAGAAAATCAGTGTCACATTGACGCTAATGCCCTCGGCCAAGGTTGCCGTAATGGCAGACAGGCCTTCCTTGGTGGCAGGGATCTTGATGTGAACGTTGTCCTTGCCTACGGCTGCGTAGAGACGCTTGGCCTCGGCAATGGTGCCTTCGGTATCCCATGCTTTGCGGGGATCAACTTCGATGGAAACGCGGCCGTCTATACCCTTGGACGCCTTGGCCACGGGGGCAAAGAGATCGCAGGCATCGGCTACATCCGAAGTGGTGATCTTGAAGACGGCGGATTCTGCATTGTCGCCTGCAGCGGCCAGCTCGGAAATCGTGCCCGCATAAGTATCGCCAGCGGAGATCGCAGCCTGGAAGATGGACGGGTTGGTGGTAACACCCACCACATTCTTGGTGTCGATCAATTGCTGCAGTGAGCCGGAGGTCAAGCGCTGACGGGACAGGTCATCCAACCAGATGGAAACTCCAGCGGCGGAAAGTTCTGCGGTAGGGCTTGTATTGGTCATCGTGAAAAATTCTCCCTATTTAGTTCTGGTTTGCAGCGTTGATGGAATCTTTGGCGGCTTCCGCGACAGCCTCAGCGGTGATTCCAAACTCCTGGAACAGACGCTTGTAGTCGGCGGATGCGCCAAAGTGTTCCAGTGAAATGGAACGCCCGTTGTCACCCACAAATTCCCGCCAGCTCTGAGCGATTCCGGCTTCGACGGACACGCGGGCTTTCACTGCGGCGGGCAAGACTGATTCACGGTAGGCAGCGTCCTGCGCGTGGAACCATTCCACGCAAGGCATGGAGACAACCCGGGCAGCAACGCCTTCAGCGGCCAGTGCTTCGCGAGCGTTGACTGCCAGCTGCACCTCGGAGCCGGTGCCCATCAGGATGACGTCCGGGGTGACTACCTTGCCGTCGCGTACAGCCTCAGCCAGCACGTAGCCGCCCTTGGCAACACCGGTTGCGGAGGCGAATTTCTCTGCCGTGGCAGCACCCTCACCGCGCTCGTAGGTGGGGATGTTCTGGCGGGTCAAGACGATGCCAGCAGGGTTCGTAGTGTTCTCCACGATGGCCTTCCATGCCTGAGCCACTTCATTGGCGTCGCCTGGGCGCACAACGTCCAGACCCGGAATGGCACGGAGTGAGCTGAGCTGCTCCACGGGCTGGTGGGTGGGGCCGTCTTCTCCCAAGCCGATGGAATCGTGTGTCCATACGTAGATGGACGGGACTCCCATGAGAGCACCCAAGCGAATAGCCGGACGCTGGTAGTCACTGAAGATGAGGAATGTTCCCGAAAAAGCACGGGTATTTCCGTGCAGATGGATACCGTTCACAATTGAGGCCGCGGCGTGCTCTCTGATACCGAAGTGGAGGACGCGGCCGTAAGGACCACCGGACCACTCCTTGGTCTGCCGGTTTTTCGGGATGAACGATGCGGACCCCTCAATGGTGGTGTTATTGGACTCTGCAAGGTCACAGGAGCCGCCCCAAAGCTCCGGGAGTACCGGGCCAATGGCGTTGAGCACCTTACCGGATGCCGCACGAGTGGAGACATCCTTCCCTGCTTCGAAGATGGGCAGAGTGTCCGCCCAGTCCTGTGGCAGTTCGCCGGCGTCGAGGCGTTTGAGCAAAGCTGCGCCATCGGCGTTGGAGGCCTGCCATTTTTCCAGTGACGCATCCCAATCCTTGCGAGCTGAAGCGCCGCGTTCAACCACCTTGCGAGCGTGGGCGAGGACCTCGGCATCGATTACGAAGGACTGCTCCGGGTCGAAGCCCAAATGCTGCTTTAGCCCTGCCAATTCTTCGCCGCCCAGTGCGGAACCGTGAATCTTTCCCGTGTTTTGCTTGGTCGGGGACGGCCAACCAATGATGCTGCGCAGCGCAATGATGGAGGGCTTGCTGGTTTCAGCCTTGGCGGCAACCAACGCGGAGTACAGCTCCGCAACGTCTTCAACGTATTCGCCCGTCTTGGTCCAGTCCACGCGCTGTACGTGCCAGCCGTAGGCCTCGTAGCGCGCCAGAACGTCCTCGGAGAACGCAATATCCGTGTCATCTTCGATGGAGATGTGGTTCTGATCGTAGAGCACCACCATGTTGCCGAGTTCCTGGTGACCGGCCAGCGACGAAGCCTCGCTGGTAACGCCTTCTTGCAAGTCGCCATCGGAGGCGATGACCCAGATGGTGTGATCAAACGGGCTGGTGCCTTCAGCAGCATCGGCATCCAGCAGGCCGCGGAGGCGGCGCTGAGAGTAGGCGAAGCCCACGGACGAGGCAAGACCTTGACCCAACGGGCCGGTGGTGATCTCAACACCCTTGGTGTGCTTGTACTCGGGGTGGCCTGGGGTCAAGGAACCCCATGTGCGCAATTCTTC
>JABBNV010000008.1:17998-21994 GCA_019352125.1 Acidobacteriota bacterium
GCCGTAGCCGGAGAGGAAGAGCTGGATGTACAGAGTCAGCGAGGAGTGGCCGGGGGAGAGTACAAACCTGTCGCGGCCCGTCCAATTGGGATCCGAGGGATCGTGGCGCATGAGTTTCTGGAACAAAAGAT
The DNA here is from genome assembly GCA_019352125.1 of Acidobacteriota bacterium. Classification (GTDB taxonomy): domain Bacteria; phylum Actinomycetota; class Actinomycetes; order Actinomycetales; family Micrococcaceae; genus JABBNV01. Next base: position 18,130 of record JABBNV010000008.1, read on the forward strand.
ATGCGGCCGGTGCCAAGCTCATGGCAGTACCGGGGTGACCGTTGCCAACCTTTTCAACCGCATCCGCAGCCAATACGCGGATGGTGTCCACCGCTTGCTGATCGAGGCTAGTCCATGACAATTCTTGTGCTTCGTTCTCTGGCACTTACCGGGCCCTTTCCGTTATATGGTCGGCGCGCGGCATTGGCGCCATAGCGCAGTGATCCCCTTGAAGAGGATCAGTCGCCGCTCGCCTTTGAAACTGCAAAATTTTGACTCGCACCCAGCTTAGCCCCAAAGGGGTGCCATAGTGCCAATGCGGCGCAGTGCTACGGGCAACGGATAAGCCGCAGTTAATGCACTGTCAGCAAGCTAACAGTGCATCCCGGGCACGGGCAAAGCATCAGAGACAGCTATGATGGAGGTGAGTCAAACTGTCCCTTGCCGTGGACAGCTGCGAAGCGTCGCATGCTGTGCACTGCCCGGCGTTGCTACCCACGCAGTGCGCGCGCCCGCGAGAGCCGGTAGGAACCGCAGAGTAGAACTGAGTGAAAACACGTGAGTGCGACCGACGCCCCAACAGCCATTCTTGCCAACGCCCCCAAACTGGGATTTAGCGGCAAGCTGAAAGCATATGTTGCCCTCACCAAACCTCGGGTTATCGAGCTGCTCCTGGTGACCACGCTTCCCACTATGATTTTTGCGGCACGCGGGTTGCCGGACATCTGGCTGATGGTGGCCACCATGGTGGGCGGGGCATTTGCGGCCGGCAGCGCAGGTTCTTTCAACTGCTACATTGACCGGGATATTGACAAGGTCATGCACCGCACCGAAAACAGGCCGCTTGTTACGGGCGCGGTGACCCCACGTGAAGCACTCATCTTTTCCTGGGGCTTGGGAATTGCCGCCATCGCCATTCTGTACTTCGGCGCAAACCTCCTGGCGGCCGCACTAGGCGTCGTCGCGATCTTCTTGTACGTAGTGGTTTACACCTTGATATTGAAGCGGCGCACTGCACAAAACATTGTGTGGGGCGGAGCCGCTGGCTGCATGCCGGTATTTATTGCATGGGCGGCAGTGACCAACCAAGTCCAGTGGCCCGCGGTCATCTTGTTCATGGTGATCTTCCTGTGGACCCCGCCGCATTACTGGCCGCTGTCCATGAAGTACAGCGATGATTACAACGCAGCTCACGTACCCATGCTGGGTGCTGTGGCTGGCGGCAAGATTGTCTCTGTGCAGGTGGTGCTCTACACCTGGGCCATGGTGGTGTGTTCTTTGCTGCTGATTCCGTTGGGTCGCGCAGGCATTATTTACTCCGTAGTAGCCGTCGCCGCGGGGATCTGGTTCCTCACCGAGGCGCACAAATTGCACCGCACGGCTCAGCGCGGGACGTTGACGTCCAAGGGATCCATGAAGGTCTTCCACGGCTCCATCAGCTACCTGACGGTGCTGTTCCTTGCGCTGGCCGTTGACCCGTTTGTTGGCCTGCCCCTGTTGGGCTAGTTTTCCTGGAGCAGTTCTCCCCGAGGTGGTTATCGCCCTGGGGTTGCGCCGCTGGGGAACCGGACCAGCTGAAGAAACGGGCCCCTGAAAGCGGGCCCCGGTTACGCCGAGGCCGCGCGCGAACGCTGTTACCGGCGTCGGGCCAAGTCTGCTTGGTTGGTGGCAGTAGCCAGCATGAAGGCGGCGCCCGCCATGTGCATGCCAACCACTAGCGGCGGCAGCCCAGTGAAGTGTTGCGTGTATCCAATAGCCGCTTGAACCACGACGGCGATCAGCAGCAGGAGCGAAGCGTTGCGCAGCTTGTCCTGCGCGCCGCGACGCCACAATGTCACTACCAGAATAATTGCAGTGAGTACCAGGATGTAGACCGGCAGTACGTGGATCCGTGTAATCAGATCTGGATCCAGGTTATTGCGTGGCGCGTTGGCGTCCCCAGCGTGCGGGCCAGAGCCAGTGACCATGGTGCCCAAAACAACGGCGGCAATGGTGCACCACAGCGCCAGGATGGAAAGCTGGCGAGTGGTCTTTGAAATGGGCCGGGTCAACGGGGGAGCTGTTCTACCTGACCGGCCATAACTGCGGTTCACCAGCAGCATGGAAAAGATAATCAGGGCAGCAGAGACCAGGAAATGCAGTCCCACAACCCACGGATTGAGATGCGTGAGCACCGTGATGCCGCCGATAACAGCCTGCGCGGGGATACTGGCCAGCAGGCCAAAGGAGAGCCAGAAGAGGTCCTTGCGTTGTTTGCGGAGGTTCCACAGGAAAACCAGTAGCGCCAGAGCAATGAATGCCAACAAGAACGTGAGTGTGCGGTTACTGAACTCGATGATTCCGTGGATGCCCATCTCCGGCGTATTCACGAAGGAGCCCGCCGTACAGCGGGGCCACGTGGGGCAGCCCAGACCTGATGCGGTGAGACGCACTGCGCCTCCGCTCACCACCAACACGGATTGGCCAATCAGGGAGGCCATAGTCAGCCGCCGCACTACATTGTTCACCTCATACGGCAGTTTCGATGCCAGCGATGGACGCAACTTTGACGCTTTATTCACGGTCATGATTTCAACTCCACTTAAACCAACGAACGGCGGCAGCGCTGGCCAGAATGGACCAACCCAACAGAACAATTACAGCTAACACATTCACGGTGCCACTGATCAGGGCATCCCGCATGGCGGTCCCGAAGGCTCCGGAGGGTAGGAATGGCACCACTTGGGACCACCAGCTGTCCCCTCTGGTGCTGGGAATGACTATTCCACCCAGCGTGCCCAAGAGTATCCAGAGCAGATTGGTCACGGCCAAGGTGGCCTCGGGCCGTGCCGTGCCGGCGATCAGCAAACCCAGCGAGGTGAAGGCAGCTGCACCAAGAATGAGCACGGGGATCCCCACCGCGATCCCGGCAAGATTGGGGCGCCATCCCAAGGGAACGGCCACGGCAGTAATAGCCAGGACTTGTAGCACCAACACGGCTAGGACGGCCAGTAACTTGCCCACAATGAGGCCGCTGCGGCCCAACGGCGTAGTGGAGAGGAACCGGAGTACACCGTAGCGGCGGTCGAAGCCGGTGGCGATTCCCTGGCCAGTGAAGGCCGTGGACATGGCGCACAGCGCAAGCACTCCGGGCGTGGCAGTGTTGATGCGTCCCGCCGGCATGCCATCCAACAACGGGGTAACGGCCAGTGCAATGAGTGCCAGTAGAGGCATCACCACGGCCAAAACCAGCTGTTCCCCGTTGCGCAGCATGGTGGTTGTCTCGTAGCGGCCTTGCCGCAACATGCGCTGGGCCAACGTTGCCGGGCCAGACGTCGTCAGGGCGTTGGGTGTGGAATTCATGACCGCTCCAGTGCAGATTGTTCGGCCAGAGCCAGAAAGACGTCTTCGAGGTTCTTGGATTCGAGTTCCAGCGATGTTGGCATGATGTTCTCTTGTTCCCACCATGAAGCCAAGGCTGCCAAATCTGCCGGCAGCAGATCGCCCCGCACTTCATAGTTGCCGGAACGCACTTGGTGCACCGTGATGCCGTTACGCAGAATGGGCAAGGCGAGATTGGCAGGGGCTGCGAACGTCAGGGTCCGGATCCCGGCGGCCTGCTGAGCTGAGTCAATAAGCTCTGTGACCGTGCCCTCTGCCAGCGATGCTCCGTGATCGATGATGTACACATAGTCCGCGAGGCGCTGGGCATCGTCCAGTAAATGGGTGGTCAGAACAATAGCCATTCCACTGGCCCGCAGCTCTTGAATAAGATCGAAGACTAGTTGCCGGGATTGTGGGTCCAGGCCAGCGCTGGGTTCATCCAGAAATAGCACTTCGGGCCGGCCAATAAGGGCTGCTGCCAATGCCACCCGTTGCTTCTGCCCGCCGGAGAGCCTGCGAATAG
>JABBNV010000008.1:22004-26191 GCA_019352125.1 Acidobacteriota bacterium
GCGAATAGTGGTGGACGAATATTCGTCAATGCCGAGCTGCGCCATGAGCTCTCCAACGTTGCGCGGGTTCTGGTACATGCCAGCAACATGGTTGAGTAGCCGCCGTGGAGTGCTGGCCGGGGGTAGTCCGCCATCTTGAAGCATGACGCCAACCCTGGCTCGCAGCGCGGCATCTGCATGTTCTGGGTCCTGGCCTAGCAACGAGATATGCCCCCCGTTGCGCCGTGTGAGTCCCTGTGCACACTCGAGGGTGGTGGTCTTGCCTGCCCCATTGGTTCCCAGCAGGGCAGTGACTGCCCCAAACCGGGCGGTCAGGGAAATATCTGAGATGACTCGCTTCATGCGGCCATCAAGATCCGCAACGGGGCCCACATCTTTAACGAGGTTGGTGATGCTCAAGGCGGGGGAGGTGAGATCAGGCACGTGGCAATTCTACGCGATGTAGTAGCAACCGCGTACGGACAGTTCTGCGCAGCTTCAATTCAACTCTCGGCCATAATGAACTCATGAGAATTCTTGCCAGGGGAGCAGCTTCTGTCACAGTCCTGTTATTTGCAGTATCACTAGCCGCGTGTACACCTTCAGATTCCGGCGCCAAGCAGGCGGCCCAGTCTCTGGCCAGTGGGCTGTCAAAGCTGGATGTATCCTCGCTTAATTTCAGCGGGGGTAAGGATGGAAAAGCCGTCACGGATGAGATTGGGAAGATTACAAAGGCGTTGGCTCCGCTGCATCCTGCGGTAAGTGTGGCCTCGGTGGAGGACAAGGATCCTTCAGCCACGGTAAAGCTTGACGTTAAATGGGATGTCTCCGGTGGAACCTGGAGCTACCAAACCTCCGCGTCCATGACGAAAAAAGAAGGTGCATGGAGTACGGCGTACACCCCAGCTGTGCTGGTGCCGGAGCTCACCGAAGGCCAAGTGTTGGCGCAAAAAGTTTCGATGCCAACGCGAGCAAATATTTTAGGTGCCAATGATGCCGTACTTGTTACCGAACGGCCCGTGGTGCACATTGGGCTGGACAAAACGCATGTGACGCCAGCAGCCACGCCGGCCTCGGCACAGGCCCTCGCTACGCTGGTAGGGGTTGATCCTGCCGCGTTTGCCGCTGAGGTTGCCGCCGCAGGTGATGCTGCATTTGTTGAAGCAATAACACTGCGTGACGATGCCACGCGAACAGTCACGGATCGCGCGTTGAAGGCCATCGAGGGGGCCAGCGCCATCAAAGATTCGATGGCTCTTGCGCCCACCAGTGGATTTGCGCGAGCCATTTTAGGCACGGTGGGACAGCCGACGGCGGAGCAGGTTGCTGCGCCCGGGTCCAAGTACACCGCAGGGCAAATAGCTGGGTTGTCCGGGCTGCAGGCGCAATACAATGATCAGCTACAGGGCAAACCAGGCGTCACCATTTCTGTGGTGGACGCTGCTGCCTCTACCGGAGCCAATTCGAGTCCGAAGGCCATTTTTCAGACGGATCCGCAGGGTGGCACACCCCTGAAGACCACTCTGGATCCGCGGCTCCAGACACTGGGCGAAAATGTCTTGGCGGAGCAAAACACACCGGCAGCTATTGTGGCCATCAGGCCCTCCACGGGGGAGGTGGTTGCTGCGGCGAGCAGCCCCGGAAGCCAGGGCTACAACACGGCACTGCTGGGGCAGTACCCGCCCGGCTCAACCTTTAAGGTGGCCACGTCCCTGGCTCTGCTGCGCCATGGCCAAACACCCAACACGGTGGAGCACTGCACGCCAAACGTCACGGTAGATGGAACCAAATTCAACAATGCAGGGACGTACCCGGTAGCGCACCAAGGGGAAATTCCGTTGCGCGATGCCTTTGCCCACTCCTGTAATACCGCATTCATCTCTGCGCGGGACGTAGCGTCGCAACAGGATTTGGCACAGTCTGCCAGTTCGCTGGGCATCGGTGTTGAGTCGCCCTTAGGAACAGATGCATTCTTTGGTTCCGTCCCGGACACCGAGACGGCCACCGGTCACGCCGCGTCCATGATTGGGCAAGGAAAGGTGCTGGTCTCTCCACTGGCCATCGCTACGGTGGCTGCCTCTGTGGAGAAGGGGTCACTGGTTTCGCCCATTCTTATCAAGCCGGCTACTGCGGCAACTTCATCACCGTCCGGCACCGGCGCACCTTCGGCCACCAATTCGCCGTCGTCATCATCGAGTGTGTCTCCGACCACGACATCCACTTCGGCCCATGCCGCGCCACCGCTGACGAGTGCTGAGGCGGAGACGCTTAAGGGGCTGATGCGCGGTGTGGTGACAAGTGGCCACGCTGGTTTCCTTGCCAGCATTCCGGGGGAACCGGTCATAGCCAAAACCGGTACAGCGGAATACGGGAGCGATACTCCGCCAAAAACGCACGCTTGGATTATTGCCGCGCAGGGAGATCTGGCCGTTGCAGTGTTCGTTGAAAACGGCGACTATGGCGCTGTCAGCGGCGGGCCGCTGTTGTCCGCATTCTTGACGGGTGCTGGGCAAGGCTGACCTTACTGGAACATGGAACAAAATAAGCACATACTTATGTTGTGTATTCTATGAGGGAAACATCATGAGGGAGCTGGCTGCTTTGCAAGAATCCGCCAGCGTTCCCCGCGAGAGCGATGAGCGCACGCGTGACCGTGTCTTAAACACTGTGCTGGAACACGGCCCCGTTAGTGCCGCCCAATTGGGCAAGATCCTCAAGATTACGCCGGCAGCGGTGCGCCGCCATTTGGATACTCTGGCGGCCAAAGGCGTTATTGAGGTCAAGCTTGTCCGTGGTTCGGCCAACGGAGCGGGCAGGCCAGCCAGACGCTACGTATTGTCAAAGCGCGGGCAGTCTGGACTCGGCAATGATTACTTGGATATTGCCATCACCGCACTGAATAAACTCGCGGAAACCTCCAGCCAGGATTCCGTCACAGAATTTGCTCGGGAGCGATTCGAGCAGATGGAGACGAGGTTTAGGCCAGCGGTGGAAGCCGCCGGTCCTGATGTCGCCCAGCGAGCCAAGGCCCTAGCAGATGCGCTGACCAGCGAAGGGTTTGTGGGCTCTTCCAATTCCGTGCTGGGAAACACTCCGCTGGCCGCGGAGCAGTTATGCCAAGGCCACTGCCCCATCCAGGATCTGGCCGCCGAATTTGGCGAGTTTTGTGATGCTGAGACGGAGATGTTTGCCCGGCTACTCGGCGTCGACGTACGCAGACTTTCAACCCTGGCCAGCGGCGGCCACGTCTGCACCACCCATATTCCAACGGGACGAAACCCAGCACCCTCAGGTGCGGGAAGGATTTTGCTCCCGGTAACGCAGATATCCAACCATCCAGAAGAAAGGCCGTGATGACGGATCAGCTAGCGCAGGACGTCGGCGTGAATAACGCAGGCTCAGACACAGTAATTTCGGACATTCTCGAAAAGAACCCGGAGCTCGAAGGCATCGGTAATTATGCTTTCGGATGGTCGGACAAAAACGACGTCGGGGCCAACGCACGCCGTGGGATCAACGAAGAAGTAGTGCGGGACATCTCCGCCAAGAAGAATGAGCCCCAATGGATGCTCGATCTTCGGCTCAAGGGCCTGAAGTACTTTGGCCGAAAGCCAATGCCAACATGGGGCGCAGACCTCTCCGGCATCGACTTCGACAACATCAAGTACTTTGTGCGCTCCACGGAGAAGCAGGCTGCCACATGGGAGGACCTGCCCGAGGACATCCGCAACACATACGAGAAACTAGGAATTCCCGAAGCTGAGCGTAGCCGCTTGGTTTCCGGTGTTGCTGCACAGTACGAATCCGAAGTGGTTTACCACCAGATTCGCGAAGATTTGGAAGCTCAGGGTGTGCTCTTCCTGGACACCGATACTGCGCTGCGGGAACACCCGGAGATCTTCCAGGAGTACTTCGGCACCATCATCCCAGTGGGGGACAACAAGTTCGCCTCGCTGAACACCGCCGTGTGGTCCGGCGGTTCGTTCGTGTACGTCCCCAAGGGCGTCCACGTGGAGATCCCGCTGCAGGCGTACTTCCGCATCAACACGGAGAACATGGGGCAATTTGAGCGCACCTTGATCATCGCAGATGAGGACAGCTACGTTCACTACATTGAGGGCTGCACCGCGCCGATCTACACCTCGGATTCGCTGCACTCCGCCGTGGTGGAAATTGTGGTCAAGAAGGGCGCACGCGTTCGCTACACC
>JABBNV010000241.1 GCA_019352125.1 Acidobacteriota bacterium
GCAGAAGCTCCTCCATGCCCTGGTTGATTGCGCCCGGATCGCCGTGCGGACCCGTCAACTCCCCGGCAACGGCGGCATGAAACCCCAACTCGTCATCACCATGACCCTGGAACAGCTCACAGCAGGCCGGGGTTCTCTGAACCTTCCCCATGCCGGGCCCACCAGTGCCGGGGCTATCCGGCGGATGGCCTGCGACGCGGAAGTCATCCCCATGGTCCTCGGAACCGGCTCGGAAGTGTTGGATGTGGGGAGGTCTGTGCGGATTATCAGTAAAGAACTCCGCAAAGCGCTCATCTCCCGTGACGGCGGCTGCGCGTTCCCCAGTTGTGACCGTCCACCACAATGGTGCGAAGCCCACCACCTTGACCACTGGTCCCACGGCGGCACCACCAGTCTGGAGAACTCAGCCCTGCTCTGCTCCCACCACCACCCCCAACTCTCACACACCAGCTAAAGCGCAAATCGTTGCGTGCGTCACATTCCATCGCATATACTGAACGAACGGTCAGTAATTCACGAAGGAGTACTCATGGACGACACGGCGGGCCAAGCGAATTTCGATGCGCTGATGGCTGCGGATTCGCGTGTGGAACCTCGTGACTGGATGCCGGAGGCGTACCGGCGGACGCTGGTGCGGCAAATTTCCCAGCATGCCCACTCTGAAATTATTGGCATGCAGCCGGAGGCTAACTGGATTACCAGAGCGCCCTCGCTCAGGCGGAAAGCCATCCTGATGGCTAAGGTCCAGGATGAGGCTGGCCACGGCCTCTACCTCTACTCGGCCGCAGAAACGCTGGGTACTCCGCGTGACGAGATGATGGAGGCGCTGATCGCGGGCAAGGCGCGCTACTCGAGCATCTTCAACTATCCCGCCGTGAGTTGGGCGGACATGGGCGCCATTGGCTGGTTGGTAGACGGTGCCGCCATCTGTAATCAGGTTCCCCTGTGCCGGGCCTCTTACGGGCCCTACGCCCGGGCCATGGTGCGCATTTGCAAGGAAGAGTCGTTCCACCAGCGCCAGGGTTTCGAGATTCTGTTGGAACTCTCCCGTGGCTCCGCGGTCCAGAAGCAAATGGCTCAAGATGCCGTTAATCGCTGGTACGCACCTTCGCTGATGATGTTCGGCCCGCCCGATGACGATTCGCCTAATTCTCTTCAGTCCATGGCATGGAACATCAAGCGGTTCTCCAATGATGAGCTGCGCAGCCGCTTCGTAGGCATGATGGTGGAACAGGTGGAGGTTCTTGGCCTGACGCTTCCGGATGATCAGATTCGTTTCAACGAGGAGACGAAGAAGTGGGAGCACGGGCCGCTGGATTGGAATGAGTTCAAGGATGTGCTGGCTGGCCACGGCCCGTGTAATGCACAGCGACTGGAACGCAGGCGGAGCGCGCACGACGACGGCGCCTGGGTCCGGGAGGCAGCTGCGGCATACGCAGCCAAGCAGCAAGCGGCGGTGGCGGCGTGAGTGGCTGGCCGTTGTGGGAAGTATTTGTCCGCTCTAGTCGTGGGCTGTCGCACGTGCACGCTGGCTCGCTGCACGCGCCGGATGCAGCCATGGCACTGCGCAATGCCCGTGACTTGTATACCCGGCGGAATGAGGGTGTCTCCATTTGGGTGGTCCCGGCCGATGCCATCGCGGCCAGTGACCCCGATGCGAAGGGATCCTTCTTTGAATCTCCGCAGGGCAAGGATTACCGCCACGCCACTTACTACACACAGAGCGAAGGGGTGAAGCATCTGTGAGTGAGTCGGCTACGCGCATCACTCCCGGGAATGCACTCCGGCCGGAAGACATCGCGGATCGCGTGCACGATGGCACGGCGAAGCCCAGCGACGAAGTCGCGGAATACGCACTTTGGCTGGGTGATGATGCCCTGATTCTGGCCCAGCGGTTGGGCCATTGGATTTCCCGCGCTCCGGAGCTGGAAGAAGATGTGGCGTTGGGCAATATTGCCCTGGATCAGTTGGGGCATGCGCGATCCTTCTTGAGCTACGCAGGTGGCGCGTGGGGCAAGAGCGAGGATGATCTGGCCTATTTCCGTGACGAACCTCAGTTCCGAAGTGCTCACTTGGTGGAGCAGCCCAATGGCGATTTCGCGGTCACCATTGCACGTCAATTTGTGCTCTCGCACTACCAGTTTGAGCTATATCGCCGGCTGCTGGACAGTGCGGACCCGATGCTCGCTGCGATCGCGGCGAAGGCTGTCAAAGAGGTTGATTACCACCGCGACCACAGCTCCCAATGGATGCTGCGGCTTGCTCTGGGCACGGATGAGTCGCGGCGTCGCGTGGAGGCCGCGGTAAAGCTGATTTGGCCCTACCTGGCCGAACTTTTTGAAGACCATCCGCTGGTGGATGCATTGCCTGGGATTGCCGTGAGGCCGTCGGAATTGCGCCCGGCGTTCGATGCTGTGACGGGTGCCGTTCTTGCTGAAGCCCAGTTGGAAATCCCGTCCGTTCCCTCGGCATCGGGCGGGGGCCGCAACGGGCGGCATAGTGAACACTTGGGCTATTTGTTGGCCGAGATGCAAGTGTTGGCCCGTCAACATCCGGGAGCGAGCTGGTGATCTTCGTGGATTCGGCAATGCGGCTACCGGCCGACAGTGTTTGCCCGCAGCCCAGCTCTTCGCAGCGGGCATGGGCTATTGCGGCCACGGTGGTGGACCCCGAAATCCCTGTGCTGTCCATCGCAGATTTGGGCATTTTGCGGAACGTAGAATTAATTGACGACGGCGGTTTCCTCCCAGCCGTCCAGGTCACCATCACTCCCACATACTCCGGATGCCCGGCCATGGACGCCATTCAAGCTGATCTGCAGCGGGCGTTCGCGGACGCTGGGTATCCCAGGACGTATGTGAAACTGGTGCTCTCGCCCGCGTGGACGACGGATTGGATGACGGAGGCCGGGAAGCAAAAGCTGGCCGAATTTGGGATTGCGCCACCTCATGGAACTGCCGATCAGGGTGGCCATCGCTCCGTCCCGCTGACCCTGGGGGTGAAGTGCCCGCAGTGCAATTCACTGCACACGCGGGAGCTCAGCCGCTTCGGGTCCACCTCGTGCAAATCGCTGTATGTCTGCCTTGACTGCCGTGAACCGTTCGACTATTTCAAGGTGATCTGATGCTTGACACGCAAACTGCCAGCCGCCGTCGTGCCTCTTTTCATTCACTCACGGTGAGCAATATTCGTCGCCTCACTGACGACGCTATTGAAGTCAGCTTTGCCGTGCCGGCCGACTTGGTGGGCCAGTTCGACTACCTTCCCGGGCAGTACGTTGCTCTGCGCACGTCGCTCCCGGACGAAGCGGGCGTTGTCAAAGACATTCGCCGGAGCTACTCCATTTGCGCCCCGGCGAAGCTCTTTGCCAATGGAAGCAGCGAAATTCGGGTGGCCATCAAGAAGGATTTGGGTGGGCTCTTTTCCACCTGGGCCACGTCCCAGTTGGCTGTGGGGGACACGTTGCAGGTGATGAGCCCGATGGGTGCGTTCATCTCCCACCATGATGGCCAACACAACGTACTGAACAGCATGAACCATCCGCCAGAATTGGGCGGCAAACGGGGGAGCTTTGTAGCCGTGGCTGCAGGCTCCGGGATCACCCCTGTCATTGCCATTGCCAAGACGCTTTTGGCTGCTCATCCAGACAATCGGTTGGATCTGATCTATGCCAATAAAGCCGCCATGGATGTGATGTTCCTCGAGGATTTGGCTGACCTGAAGGATAACTATCCAGCCAGATTCGGGCTGCACCATGTGCTCTCTCGCGAGCAGCGGATTGCGCCGTTGATGACGGGGCGCATCGACGCGGAGAAGCTGGAATTGTTGCTGGGCACGGCCATTCACATGGACGACGTGGACGAATGGTTCCTCTGTGGCCCGTTTGAACTGGTGCAGTTGTGCCGCGATGTGCTGGAACAACGGGGAGTGCCGAGCGAAAAAGTGCGCTTTGAACTGTTCACCACGGGGCGCCCGGATGCTCCAGAAGGGCAGGCCGGCCGTCCCGTCATCGTCGATGAGGCGGATGAAAGTTACTCCATCACCTTCACGCTGGACGGGCTGCAAGGCACGGTGGCCAGCCCGATCCATGCGCGCGAATCAATTCTGAACGCGGCCCTTCGGATTCGGCCGGATGTGCCGTTTGCGTGTGCCGGGGGAGTGTGTGGCACCTGCCGGGCCAAGGTAACTGCTGGCACGGTGGAGATGACGGAAAACTATGCGCTGGAACCCGAGGAACTGGCCGACGGATACGTACTGACGTGTCAGGCACACCCCACTACCGACGCGGTCAGCGTTGACTATGACGTCTAAGGAGACTCCGTGATTGAGCTGAGGATTGCTGATCGTGTAGCCGAGGTGGTGCTCAATGCGCCGCAGAAACTCAACGCGTTGGCCGAATCAGAC
>JABBNV010000242.1:0-4137 GCA_019352125.1 Acidobacteriota bacterium
ACACTCGCGCGGAAAGGTCCGTTTCGAGGCCGCCCAGGCTCTTGCGTGTTAGCACTGACAAACGCACGGCTATCAGCGGCCCGTGTTCTGGGGCCAGCATCTGGTGCAACGGCGCTACCCGAATCAGCTTGTCCGTGGCGAAGCGACGTGCTGCACGGATCGCGTTGATCTGCGAGTCCTTCCCGAAACCACTGGCCACCTGAGCATCCCGTGCAGCAATCAACCGATGCAGCTGCTGTCCATCAATCAGATCGGAACTTGTCAGCGCGTTCATCTTCGCGGCGAGCCCTTGCGCCGTCGGTGCCGTAAGAAAATCCACACCGTGGTCCAGGAAATGCTGAACAGGGCCCACGGATCCGGGAAGGGCTCGCTTGGCCAGTAACCGCATGTCTTTACCGGTCAGGTCAGGATTCTGTTCCGACCCGGACAGAGCAAATTCCTTATCGATAATGGTCTTGTTGAGCACAAACCAGGAATAGTCGAAGCCCGTGGTTTCCAAATGACGCACCGAGCCCAAGGAGTCAGACCCAGGGTAGAGCGGCACAGGGAATCGCGTTCCCCTCGCGTCCAGCCAGAGGGGTGACGGACCGGAGAGAATGCGAATGCCATGAGCTGGCCACACCGGTGCATAATTGTGGATCCCCTCCGGGTAGTGCCACATCCTGTCAGAGTTGATCAGGTGAGCGCCAATGCTAGCCACGCTCTGCTGGAACAGCCCGTCCGTGGATGCGGGCACGCCGGTGATCATGTGCTGCGGCGCCCTGTGTTCCGGCCATTGCTCCCGAACTAGCTGATGGTTTCCGCCAATGCCACCCGTGGTGACTATGACCGCTTGACCCGTGGCGGAAAAGGACGAGACTACCTCGCGGGAACTTTCCACTCCGCGGGCCGCCGCAGACGGTGCCAAGACTTCGCCCTGCACGCCCGCCACCATCCCGTTCGAGGTCAGCAGTTCAGTGGCCCGATGCCGAAATGCATAGCGCACAGCCCCATTAGCAACCCCTGCAGCCAAGGCATCGATAAACGGCGCCAAAACTCCGGGCCCGGTACCCCACGTCACATGAAACCTGGGAACAGAATTGCCATGGCCAAGGGCATCGTAACCACCGCGTTCGGCCCATTGCACCAGTGGGAAGAATCGCACGCCCAATGAATGCAGCCATGCTCGTTTTTCGCCCGAGGCAAAGCTCACATAAGCCTCGGCCCATTGTTGCGGCCAATAATCCTCCGCGCGGTCAAAACCAGCCGTCCCTGCCCAATCCTGCTGGGCCAATTCCTCACTGTCCCGCACGCCAAGATGCCGTTGTTCCGGGGAATTTACCAAGAAGATACCCCCAAAGGACCAGTGAGCCTGCCCACCTAAAGAGGCTTCTGGTTCCTGGTCCAAAATCAGCACGGTGCGCCCCGCAGCATAAGCCTGCGAAGCCGCTACCAGTCCAGCCAGCCCAGCGCCCACCACAATAACGTCGGCGGCCAGTTCTTTGGAATGAGGTGAGGTTGCCATGTGCCCATGCTAACGGCGTTGCCACTGGGTGTCTGCTTTATTTTGGGCAAGAACTAGCCGGTCGCCGGGACCGTTTGGTCTAGGGACCATCGGCAAGGGAAAATAGGAAAATGCGCCTCTACCCCACGTTCTTCCGCATCTTCTTCTCCTGGATGGATGCGGAGCGTGCCCACATGATTGGGTTTCGCTTGGTCCGCTTCAGTCACCTGCTCGGTGCTGGCGTTATTCTTCGCCGTCTCACGACCCCGTCGCCAACGCTGAGAACAATAGCCATGGGCTTGGAGTTTCCTTCACCCTTTGGGCTCGCGGCCGGGTTTGATAAGGAAGGCCATGGAGTAGTGGCGCTTACTGACCTGGGGTTTGGTCACATTGAGGTGGGAACCATCACCGGTGAGGGACAGCCCGGAAATCCCAAGCCGCGCTTGTTCCGTTTGGTTGAAGATCGCGCCGTCATTAACCGAATGGGCTTTAATAACGACGGCGCTAGCGCCGTTGCGCCGCGACTAGCCTCCGCGCGCAAGGAGTTATCACGTACAAAGGGGCGCATCCGTCCCGTGATCGGCGTCAATATTGGAAAGACCAAAAAAGTGGACTTACGCGATGCGGTAGCGGATTACCTGATTAGCGCCAAGGCACTTGCACCGGTGGCTGACTATCTTGTGGTCAACGTCAGTTCCCCCAATACTCCTGGACTGCGTTTGTTGCAGAGCATAAACTCGCTACGCCCGCTCCTGGCGGCAGTGCGGGAGGCCGCCACCACATCCAGCGGAAAACCGATCCCGCTCTTGGTGAAAATTGCACCGGACCTTACGGACCAGGATATTGATGATGTAGCCAAACTGGCCCTGGAGCTGAAGCTGGACGGCATCATCGCTACGAACACCACCATCACCCGTGAGGGGCTGCGCAGCCAGGTAGACACTGTCATGGCGGCTGGCGTAGGCGGCCTTTCCGGAGCACCCCTGAAGGATAAAAGCCTGCATGTCCTCAAGCGCCTTAAGGCCACGGTGGGGGATAGCCTCACTCTGATTGCGGTGGGCGGCGTGGAGACTGCAGAAGATGTCCAGGCGAGGTTGGACGCGGGAGCCACTCTAGTACAGGGCTATACGGCGTTCTTGTACGAAGGGCCGTTCTGGGCCGCCAAAATCAACAAGGAATTGGCGGCCCGACGCACGGCCTAGACCACGCGAGTTTCTGGACTTACGGTCTTGGCTGGGTCACGTTCCACCACTTCACCTAGTACCGCATCGATCTGTGCCAAAACATCTGCGGACAACTTCACCCCAGAAGCCTTGACGTTCTCTGCTACCTGTTCGGGCCGCGACGCACCTACGAGTGCCGTGGCAACGTTCGGATTCGCTAGCACCCAGGCAATTGCCAACTGGGACATTTTCAGGCCAAGATCGTCTGCGATGGGAGCCAGCTGTTGCACCTTGCCCAGCACATCGTCGTCCATGAATCGACCAATCGCGTCCTTGCCGCCCTTTTCATCAGTGGCACGCGAGCCCGCAGGAGCGCTCTTCCCCGGCAAGTACTTGCCGCTCAAGACGCCTTGAGCCATGGGAGACCAGACCACCTGAGAGAGGCCCAACGCCACGGAGGCCGGAATGACTTCCGCTTCAATGACTCGCCACAGCGCTGAGTATTGCGGCTGATTGGATACCAGTGAAAAACCGGCGGCGCGGGCCAGAGCTTGCCCTTGGCGCAGCTGGTCCGCAGTCCACTCGGAGACGCCAATATAGAGGGCCTTACCGGCGCGCACCACATCAGCGAATGCGGTAATCGTTTCCTCAAGGGGAGTCTCGTAGTCAAAGCGGTGCGCCTGATACAGGTCAACGTAATCCATATTCAGACGACGCAGGGAGCCGTTGATGCCCTCCATGATGTGCTTACGGGACAGCCCAGTGTCATTGGGTCCCTTCGGACCCACCGGCCAGTAAACCTTAGTAAAGACTTCTAGCGATTCGCGCCGTTCGCCTGCCAAAGCAGCGCCCAGAACCTCTTCAGCCTTGCCGTTGGCATAGGCATCGGCTGTGTCGAAGCTGGTGATCCCAGCCTCGAGTGCTGCCCTAACGCACGCTGTAGCGACATCATTCTCCACTGAGGAACCGTGCGTCAGCCAGTTCCCGTACGTTATTTCGGTGACCTTGAGTCCAGAATTTCCTAAATATCTATAGTCCATGGTCTCAGCCTAGACCCGGTTGGAACTATGGAGGCAGGGAGCTTAGCTGGGGTATTCCCCGCGCTTCACCATAGGCTTGGGGAGCCGCAAACGGCGGAACTGCAGGGAACGCATGGTTCCGTACCAAACCACGCCGGGCTCCACCGTGCCGAACTTTGCCTTCACCAAGCGCTTGAGCTTGCGGGAGAGGAATACGCAGTCGACCACTACGGCCAGCACCACTGCCCAGAAGACTCCGAACACGTAGATTTGGGTCTCGGTCGTGACAGGCACTGCCAGCGTCAAAACGACAATGATCAGGGCCGCAAACATGACGTATTCGCCGATGCTGAACCGAGCATCCGTGAAGTCACGGGCATAGCGCTTCTGTGGGCCCTTGTCCCGGAGGGGGAGATACTTCTCCTCACCGGTGTCCATGGCCTGGCGCATCCGCGCTTGTTCCGCCCGACGC
>JABBNV010000242.1:4147-4378 GCA_019352125.1 Acidobacteriota bacterium
CGACGCGCTTCCTTGTCCATTGTTCGGGCAGCGCCACGGTCGCTAGGCACCAGGGGCCGCTTTCGGGCTGCTTCCTGTTCCTTGCGTGTGGGAGTCGGCGCACCCTTGGGCGAGCGCGCGTCACGTACCGATTGCTCAGCGGCCAGCTGATCGGCTACTTCTTGGGCAGAGGGGGCTACTTTTTTGCGTCCAAACACCTGTCAAGAATACCTTGGCGAGTCTGGGTCGGAG
>JABBNV010000243.1 GCA_019352125.1 Acidobacteriota bacterium
ATGGGTGGATCCCTTGGCTTTGGCCTGGGTTCGCTGCTCCAGCAGGGGCGAGAATTGGCGGATATGGGCATTGTTATGGCTGCTATTGCGGTGATTCTGGCAGTTGGCGTAGCCGTGGAACTCCTGATCTTTTCCCCGGTGGAGAAGGGCTTGCTGCGAGGCCGTGGCCTGCTTAGTGGCAGTACGCGGTAGGAGATACAAGTGGATGCTCCAATGTGTCTCCGCGTTACCGTAGATGACCGGGTGTTTCTTCCGCATGGCCTCCGCAGCCTGAACTTCTCTACTGTCTAATCATGGCAATTTCGGATCTCTACCCTACGTCACTGCGGCTACTGGGACGCTCTGTTCTGGTGGTTGGCGGCGGCCCGGTTGCGGCCCGGCGTGCCAAGGGAATGCTCGACGCCGGCGCGGAGCTGACTTTGGTGGCCCCGGTTGCCTGTAGCGCGGTGCAGGAACTGGCCGCGAGCGGGCTCATGACATGGCACCAGCGTGAGTTCGCCAGCGCTGATCTTCACGGTGTGTGGTTTGTGCAGACGGCTACTGGAATCCCTGAGGTAGACGCGCGGGTGTCTGCCGAGGCTGACGCTGCCAGAATCTGGTCGGTTAACGCAGCTGATTCCGAATCCTCGGCCGCGTGGACGCCAGCGGTAGCGCGGGTGGATGACGTGGTGGTTGCCGTCAATGCTGGCGGTGATCCGCGCCGAGCCATGGCTATCAGGACTGCGATAGCCACAGCGCTGGAAACGGGTGAATTGCCGTTGCAGCGTCACCGTCTGTCCCCACTCAACGGCTATGGTTCCGTTGCGCTGGTGGGTGGTGGCCCGGGCGCTGATGATCTGATCACTGTCCGCGGGCGCAAATTATTGGCCCAAGCGGACGTCGTGGTGGCGGACAGGCTAGGGCCGCGGGGTCTGTTGGCCACGGTGGCTCCCGGCGTTCGCGTGATCGAGGTAGGCAAGGCCCCTGGTGCACATACCGTGACGCAGGACGGCATCAATCAGATTCTGGTCGATGAAGCCCAGTCCGGACGCCGAGTGGTGCGGCTCAAGGGCGGGGATCCCTACGTGCTGGGCCGTGGAAGCGAGGAGGCAGCGTTCTGCCGCGCGCACGGAGTGGATGTGGAAGTAGTCCCCGGGGTTACCTCCGCCATTTCAGTCCCTGCAGCAGCTGGTATTCCACTGACGCACCGTGGAGTGGCCAAAGGTTTCACCGTGATCAGCGGACACGAGGAGCTATCAATTCTTCCCGCCGGCAGCGATCACACCGTGGTGCTACTGATGGGCGTCTCCACGCTGCGGGACTCGGTGGCGTCGCTGCTGGCCAACGGCCGAGGCGCAGATTGCCCGGTGGCGATTATTGAAAACGGCTACGCAGCTCACCAGCGCGTCACCGTGGGAACGCTTACCTCCATTGCCGCTCAAGCCGACGCCATTGGCGTAGCCAACCCCGCCGTCATCGTGGTGGGGGACGTTGTTCGGCTCAGTCCCTTTGCCGCAAACTTTTCCGAAGATCCCCTGCCCCGAAAGGAACTCAGCGTTCCATGAGCACTGCATTGAGAATCGCCGTTATTGGCTCGGGCCCCGCAGGAGTGTATGCGGCGGATCTGCTCACCAAGAGTGATGCAGCCAAGGCTGGCCTGGAGCTCAGTATTGATCTTTTTGACCGTTATCCCGCACCGTATGGGCTGATTCGCTACGGCGTTGCGCCGGATCACCCGCGGATCAAGGGCATCGTTACGGCGCTGCACAAGGTTCTTGATCGTGGCGATATTCGCTTCTTTGGGAATGTGGAGTTTGGCGCGGACCTCACCCTGGCGGATGTGCGAGAGCACTACGACGCCGTCATTTTTGCCACGGGCGCCATCAAGGACGCGGACCTCAACATCCCCGGAATTGGACTGAACGGTTCCTACGGCGGGGCGGATTTTGTCTCCTGGTATGACGGCCACCCGGATGTTTCCCGGGACTGGGCACTGACGGCCCGCGAGGTGGCGGTTATTGGCAACGGCAACGTGGCGTTGGACGTGGCCCGGGTGCTCGCCAAACATGCGGATGACCTGCTTCCCACCGAAATTCCGGAAAATGTCTATGCCGGGCTGGCTGCCTCCCCAGTAACCGACGTGCACGTGTTTGGCCGCCGTGGGCCTGCACAGGTGAAGTTCACCCCGCTTGAATTGCGTGAGTTATCGCACGTCAAAGATGTGGACATTGTGCTGTACGAAGAGGACTTTGACTTCGATGAGGCATCGGATGAGGCAATCCGGACCAACAACCAGGTCAAGACCATGGTGGGTACGCTCACTAACTGGCTGGTAGAGCAGGAAGACAAGCCACAGACGGCCAGCCGCAGGCTGCACCTACACTTCCTGCATAGCCCGGTAGAAATCACCGGCGCAGGGGGAGCTGTGGAGGGCATAACGTTTGAGCGGACTGAGCTGGATGGAACGGGAAACGCTCGGGGCACTGGGGAACTGGTGAGCTACCCCGTTCAAGCTGTTTACCGGGCCGTGGGCTATTTCGGGTCCGCTCTGCCGGAGCTGGAATTTGACTACCGGCGCGGTGTTATTCCCAATGCTGCCGGTCGGGTACTGGATGCCCAGGCAACTCCGGTGCCGGGCGTGTACACCACGGGGTGGATCAAGCGCGGGCCGGTGGGGCTCATTGGCCATACCAAGGGTGATGCGCTGGAGACCATTACCAACTTGTTGGCGGACCGGGATCTGCTACCCACTCCCGCACAACCTGAGCTGAACGCTGTGGAGGAGAAGTTGGCCAGCCGTGGCGTGGAGTTCACCACCTGGGCTGGTTGGCTGGCGCTCGATGCCTATGAGCGGGCCCTGGGCGCGGCAAACTCCACGGGCAGTCTGTTGCGAGAGCGGGTCAAGGTGGTACCGCGAGCCGAGATGGTGGAGATTTCCCGCTCGGCGGAATTAGAGAGCGCGGGAGATGCGTCGCACAGCCATGGCTAGCCACAGCTGAACGCGATCCGCAGTTACCGCAGGGTCGTAGCCGGTGAGCTCCGTAATCTGGCTGAGCCGGTACCGTACGGTGTTCCGATGCAGGGTTAGCTCCGAGGCAACTGCGGCAACGGAACCATCTAGTCGCAGGTAGGTTTCCAGCGTGCTGAGCAGCTCCGAGCCGTGCGCTTGATCAAACTCCACCAGCGGGCCTACGGCCTCGGCCGCCATATCCGCCATGGGAACGTCCTCACTGGCCAATAACAGCGAGGTCAGGCTCAGCCGTTCAGGCAGGTTGACGGGCTGGGCCCGGCGAATAGCATCGCGAGCCTCAAAGTAGCTCCAGCGCAGCCCATTGCCGTGCAGGTAAGCCCCGCCCACGCCGACAGGCAGGTTCAGGCCCACGTCGAAGAGCTGGTGGCTGAGCGCGTTGGCCACCTTGGCTGCGTCGGAACCAGCCGCTGGGGCAATGATCAGCAGTTCTTCATTGACGACGGCGGTCACTGCGCCGTCCAGTGCGGGCGGCAACGGCATGCTGGCAAGGGCCTTGAACGCGCGGCCGGTGGCTTGCACCAGCAGCACATGGTGCTTCAGCGCGGGGTTGATCCCGACGGCGTTCAGGCGGCTGGGTGCGTCCGCGGCGGCCAAGGTTCCGCTGATTACGTCCTGCAGTACTGCCCCGGCTAGTTTGCTGGCGCTGAGCCGCCGTAGCACCAGGTTGTTGAGTTCAACGCTGATCAGACCTTTGGCGTAGTCCACAATGCCGCCGTCGTCAAAGGGTTTGCGGAGCCATAAGGTGGAGGAGTCTCGCGATCCGGTGGCTAGCGCTACGGCAAACCAGCCGTCGTCGTTCACGGGGGTAGGGTTTGCGGCAGTGCTGAACAGCTCGCTGCCGTACTGAGTGAGGGCCACCTCGGTGCGGGTCATGGTGGCGAGCTTGTTGAGCAGAGCCAGCAGGCCGCCCCCAGAAAGTAACGCCTTGGCAAGAACCTGGTGTCGGCCCAGCAGCCGCTCTAACTTTGCGTAATGATCGGCACTGCGGGAGTCTGCAATGAGTTTGCCAATGGCAATGAACGGTGTTTCGTAGGGGACCTCTACCACCGGAAGCCCCCAGCGGTTGGCCTCCGCTATGAGGGGTTGTGGCACGGTTTCATGGCCTAAGCCAATGCCAAATCCAATACCCACGGCCCCTGCTCGCTTCACCGCCCGCACAAAGGATCGTTGTGCCACAGCAGTGGTCTGGCGTACGCCAGTGGTCAAGACCAGCTCACCGCCGCTGAGAAACGGTTGTGGATTCTCCATTTCCGTGACGGCGGCCCACGCTATGGCCGTATCAATGGTGGCGGTGGCGGGTGGACCGTGCACGTCGGG
>JABBNV010000244.1 GCA_019352125.1 Acidobacteriota bacterium
TGAGGTCGGCGGCTATCACCGAAACACTAGAGAATCCGTGGCCGGGTCGGCCAGTGCGTCCATTGAAGATGTGCTCGCCGCGCTCATAGGTGGCTGAGGTGGCAACTGCCATGTCGCTCAAGGCAAGCACGGCCATCATCTTTTGAGGGTCCTCTGGGGACCGAATACCCACGTTCCATGCCTTGCCGGGTTCACTGTGCCCTGCAGTAATCACGTCCCCGCCGGCGTTCAGGCAAAAGTTTGTCACGTGCAGTTCTCTGAGTCGCTGGGCTGCCTGCTGGGCGGCCCAGCCCTTCACAATGCCATTGAGGTCCCATTCGCCAGTGGGGGTATGTTGCGAAAATACCCCGTCGGAAACAGACTCAAAGCGCGACGCAAGGTCCTGTACCTGCCTGAACATCGGCCCCATGGTTTCCAGGGTGAGTTCTGCCCTGTTGAGTCTGCTGAGTTCGCTCTGAGGCCGATAAGGGCTGAAGACTTCATCCGCTGCATGCAAGATCGCGAAGGCATGGTCTGCCCCATGGCTGTGGTCACCGGGATCACGGATGTCAATGGACATGGGAATGGCCATGACAGTCTGGAGGAATCTCACTAGGCTAACTTATCGATTGCAGACTGCACAGACTGCAAGTAACCAGTGGAGGTATAAGTGCCGCCGCTGACAGTGTTCACCGATGCTGACTGGGAGGACAGAACTTCCTTCTCCAGAATGGGGGGCACTGCCTGAGCAACCTGCCGATCGTAGCTGCCGGAATTCGGAACTTGCAGCACGGTAACGCCAGTAATCTTTTTCCCACTGAAACTAACTGACACCTGTACGTTGCCGTACGGCGTGCTCTCTGAAGCACCCGTGATGGTAGTGGCGGCTGATCCAGCGGCAGCTGCCGGGCTGGACCCCGTCGGCGTACCCCCAGCGGACCCCGTCGGCGTACCCCCAGCGGACCCCGTCGGCGTACCCCCAGCGGACCCTGTCGTCGTCGTACCTCCACCCGCACCGGACTGTGCCGGCGCGGCCGCCGCTACTGCGGCTGCAGCCGACTGCGGCGTACCGGTACCTAGACGTAGGCCAAACGTTGCACCCATGACCACGAAGATCGCGAAGAAAAGGGCTGTACCCGTCCATTTCCGCTTCATTTTTCTTACCTTTTCCTATCCCATACTCAATAGTTCGCGATGAATCATTCGCTTGGATACGCCAAGCTCTGCCAGTGAGTTCTCCACAGTTATCCCCATGCCTTCGGGGCCGCAGATGTAGACCTCACGATGGGCAACATCTTTGACCAGTCGTTTGAGGCTGCGCGGGGCCAGAGGGTCGTGGCGCAATTCTGCACGACTTCCCACCACCGTGTGCAAGACCATGGGGTGTAGCTCCCGCAATTCCTGTTCAAGGGCAAGCCGGTGCGTGCTGGTGCTTCGATACACCATCACAACATCGCGACCCTCTTCAACCAGGGACTCTGCGAGCGTTCGGATAGGCCCAATCCCGGCGCCGCCAGCTACCAACAGCACCTTGTGACGATGGCTTGCCTCCGGGGTGAAATGACCAAACGGGCCTTCGGCGAAGACCATTGTGCCGGGTTTAAGATGGGGCATCTGAGAGCTGTGGTCACCCAGTGCACCCACGGTGATCCGCATCTTGCCGTGGGAGGGCAGGAGTGACAGTGAGAAGGGGTGCGCAGTGAGCATATGGCCAACGGTGAAGAAGCGAAACAGCATGAATTGGCCGGCCTGCGCACTGAGTTCATCCAGATGTGGGCCCTTGAGCCAAATGCTGTTGATTCCATGGCCCTCGCTAACAACTTTGTCTACTACCATGCGGTGGCGCCACGCGGCCGCAAGAGGAAGAATGAATCGCCATGTCAGGATGGCAGCGGCCGTCCCGAGATAGAGGATGATCCATGCAGCTCGATTGATGGGGTTGCTGACGAAGTGGACGCCGGCGCTCAACTCGTGAAAAAAGGTGAGAAAAATTGCAGCATAGGCAGTGACATGTATCCAGTACCACGCCTCATAGGAAATCCTCCCACGGGGAATCCGTGAGCTGGTAATACCCACTGCAAAGAACAGCAGTGTGCCTATCAGGGCCGCCAACATGTCCGGATACGAGGTGAGAACCTCCCACGTGGCGCCCCACGGAGTGCCGGAAGTTAGCAACTGGACACCAAGAATCATCAGCAGCACGTGACTCACAATGAGAAACAGCACTGTGGTTCCGAGCGTACGGTGCCAACTGACTAAACGGTCCAGGCCTACAGCACGTTCAAACCATGGGATCCGGGCGATCAGCAGAACCTGGGAACACACCAGAAAGGCTCCCACCATTCCGCTGAGTTCACCCAGCGAGGTTGCCATGGATGCTGGGCTAAATGCCAAGGACGATGGGCTAGCGAACCACCATGTGCCAAGGACACCAAGCACCCCGGCCGCAATCAGCGTACGCAACAGGCGCGCGGACCTGTGGGACTTCGGTTTTCTAACCGTGCGAGCGGTAGCTGTCATTGTTGCCATACCAATGACGTTACGGAGCCAATCTTAGAAGAATCTTAGCCGTGTCTGCCTGCCACGGCAGTTCTTGGTTGTGGTGCGATGAGCACCAGAGCGGGGAACGTAACGAGTGCCAGGGCAATGTGCATGACCACTAGTACCAGGACGGCGGCGGCTGGCGCACCACGAAACAGGATCCATGCGTCTGGGACCAGCCCTACGACTGTTACGGCCACCGTGAGCCAGACAAATAGGCGAACCGCCCGCGAAGAAATCAAGGTGACGGCGGGCCATGCCAGGCATGCGGCCAGTACACCGGGCACGGTGAGCTTGGCGTAGTTCAGGAACCCAAAATGTTCGTACCCTTTGGTTGCCGGGAAAATCGCAGTCCCGATCACCACGATCACTGCACATGCCGCGAGGGAAACCACCACGGACACAATAGCGGCCACAATGAACCGACCCAGCGCTGGTTGCCGCTGCCCCTTGGGAAAATCAATGGTGAAATACGCCGCGGCTTTCGAAAGTACGGACGGGCCTGCGGCTACGCCTGTATTGCGCGTACTGGACTGTTCTTGCATGAAGCAAACTCCTCGGGCTGTTGATGCTCAGACCATGATGTATCCAGGGCTGGGGCACATCGTTCGAGAGCCGGACGTAGCTCCCGGTTCAGAGTAGGTGACGATTCTTAGAGGTTTCTTGGGCGCCATCCCCTGATGAGGCGCTGGAGAACCACGCCTATACTTCGATGCATGGTTGACGAACGTTCAGTGCTGGTGGTTGAAGATGATGCTGCTCTTGCATCGATGCTGCGAGACTTACTTGAGGGCGAGGGCTATACCGTGGTGACCGCCAGTGACGGCCAGCGTGCACTGCACGAAGGTCTCACCGGGGATTTTGACGTCATGGTGATGGACCGTGGTCTGCCTGCCATAGAGGGGCTGGATGTATTGGAGCGTCTGCGCCACAAGGGAATCACCACTCCTGCACTGATTCTTTCCGCACTGAGCAATCCAGCAGACAGGGTCGAGGGGCTGGATCGAGGCGCCGAAGACTATCTGGGGAAACCTTTCGATATAGATGAGCTGCTGGCGAGGATCCGGTCACTGTTGCGGCGCCATGCAGAAACGTCAGCCAGCATTCGAATTCCCGGTGGGACGCTTGATGTCAGCACCCGCACGGTCACGCTCGACGCGGCGGCGCGGGTGGTGCTGTCCGAACGTGAGTGTGAATTCTTGGAGCATTTGGCGCGGAGGCCACAACAGGTCTTTACCCGGGCAGGGTTGCTGGATGCTGTCTTTTACGACGCAGACGACGGCGGAGTGGTTGACACGTATGTGCATTACTTACGTAAGAAATTGGGCAAGTCTTGCGTGTTGACGGTGCGTGGCCTCGGCTACGTTCTAGGACCATTGACATGAATTCACGGGAAGCCACAGAACTTCGCAGTGCCGTCCTCCGTCTAGCAGTGCAATTTACAGTACTCATTGTGGTTCTCTTGGCGCTGATGGGCGCAGTGCTGTACTCCATTGTGGCGGCCAGTTCGGCAGAAGCGACGAACAAGTCCTTGACCAACGCCACGCAGGTTGATTCTCCCCACGATGTTGCTGCTGGCGTTTACGTGGCCATCTCGGATGACGGCCAACTCAGTACGCCGCCAGCGCTGCCGCAAGGCTTGCCAGACACGGCGGCAATTGACCGCGTAGCAGCCTCGCACACGGACGAACAAGTGGACTTCTCTACCAACGGGCATACATACCGCGTGCTGACTGTTTTCCGTGGGGACCGTGTGATTCAGGCTGCCATTGACACCCGAGAGGGCCATGAATCG
>JABBNV010000245.1 GCA_019352125.1 Acidobacteriota bacterium
CAGTATGGCCACGTCAACAGGAACGCCCGCCGCCGCTGCTTGTGCGGTCTCGCAAATCAGTGTCACCGCCGCAACTGACGCTGCGGTGTACCCCGCGGGCAAAGAGCCTGTGCTGAGCCTTCAGGTCAAAAATACCGGGCAAGCTGACTGCGTTCTCAACGTGGGGACCAGTGCGCAGGAATTCATCGTTGCCAACGCAGCCGGGCAGGTTTTTGACTCCCAAGATTGCCAATTGAACCCAGCGGACAAGTCCATGACATTGACCCCCGGAACTTCTGAGACGGCCAATTTTGTCTGGAAACGGAATAGGACTGCTGCCGGTTGTCCATCACCAGGTGGTGAGCCGCCAGCCGCGGGTCAGTACACCCTGGAAGTAAAGTTGGGGCAACTTGCCAGCCCGACGGTGGCCTTCGAACTGCAGTAGCGCCAGCTGGCTACATGAATCGGTCCAGCAAGCTTGCTTCGGCAATGCGCGAAAGCCCCTCGCGCACCGTCCGTGCACGTTGTTCTCCAATACCATCAACGGCCATGAGCTCATCGATGGTTGCAGCCATAAGGTTCTGGAGCCCACCAAAGTGCTCCACCAGCCTGTCCGCAACGGCGCGCGGAACAGCCTTGAGGCCAGAAACCAATCTGTAACCACGCGGCTGAACGACTGCTTCCAGCGAGTCCTGCCCGGAGGTGAGGCCTACCAGATTTGCAATGCGATTCAGGTCAATCAAATCTGTGGAGTCAATCTCAGTGAGAGCTTCAACAGCTGCTGCAATGGATGCGGGTGTGGCCGATTCGTCCAGATAATCACGGATGACCATCCGGCTATCCGCACCGCGTCCCACAGTGAGTTCATCAAGCTGCAGGGAGAGCAACCTGCCATCCACACCCAGTTCAAGAACGTATTGCGCAATCTCCACTGAGATTCGCCGCACCATTTCCTGGCGCTGCAGGGTGACTGCTACATCGCGGACAGTCACCATAGCCTCGATCTCCAGGGCGGAGAGGGAGCTAGTGACTTGATCCAGGCGGGAACGGTAACGCTCAAGTGTTGCCAGCGCTTGGTTGGCCCTGGCCAGTACCTTTTCGCTGCCCTCGAGCACATGGCGCAGGCCGTCCACATAGAGCGCGATGATCTGCATGGACTGGCTTACCGAGACTACTGACACGCCAGTTTGAATCGCTACGCGCTCGGCTGTGCGGTGCCTGGTGCCGGATTCCTGAGTTTCGATGGTGGGGTCTGGAACCAGCTGTACGCCGGCACGCAAGATCTTGTTAGCATCCTTGTCGCAAATAATTGCGCCATCCATCTTGGCCAGTTCCCTCAGCCGAGTGGGGGAGAAGTCGATGCCAATTTCAAAGCCGCCGGAACAAATCTGGTCTATGGTGCGGTCTGAGCCAAGCACAATCAGGGCGCCCGTGCGGCCGCGCAGAATCCGCTCCAGCCCGTCGCGCAGTGGTGTTCCGGGAGCAACACGAGCCAGAGTCGCCTTGAGTGACTCTTCCGGGCTCCGAACCATGCGATAACCTTTCCCCCGTTTGCGCGGAACATCCACACAAACATCCTCAGCCCATAATAGTGGGAACAGGGGCGCTCTCTGCTATTTGGTTGAAACTAACCGCACTGGGCTGACTTGCTCCTCTTGCTCTTTCTTCGGATCGAACAATAGCTCCAGCGGGTGCAGGATGTGTTCCACCTCCCGCACCACCATTCCGGGTGGGATCGCGCCAGGGCCGTTCTTGCTGGAGGGCACAATGGCGTGGGTAAATCCCAGCCGGTGAGCTTCTTGAATGCGCTGATTAATCCCGGGGACCGGCCTTACCTCCCCAGCTAAACCAACCTCGCCGAATGCAACCAGGCGGTTGTGGATGGCGATGCCTCGTTTGGCTGAGACGAGGGAGAGAGCTATGGCCAGGTCAGCGCTGGGTTCCGTGAGTCGCATGCCGCCCACGGTGGCCACGTAGCTGTCCATCTCATGTGTGGGTGTGTGGGCGCGCTGGGCCAATACCGCCAACAACATTGAGACGCGTGATGAATCCAGACCGCTGGTGGTACGTCTGGGCTGCGAGGAGCCGGAGGTCGCTAGCAGTGACTGCACTTCAGCCAATAAGGGTCGGCGCCCTTCCAATGACACTGTGATGCAGGTGCCCGAGACCGGGGTAGCCGTGCGCGAAACGAAGAGACCTGTGGGGTCCGTCAGGCCAATAATGCCCTTCTCGCTCAGGTCAAAGCAGCCAACCTCATCCGTTGGCCCATATCTGTTCTTGATGGCCCGGATCATCCGCAAACGTGAGTGTTTCTCGCCGTCGAACTGGCATACCACGTCTACCAAATGCTCCAGCAGGCGGGGGCCAGCGATGGACCCGTCCTTGGTGACGTGGCCAACCAAAATTGTCGTCATATTCAGCCGCTTGGCGGCAGCAATCAGCGATGCCGTCACTTCGCGCACCTGCGTCACTCCACCGGCGCTGCCGTCCACCTGAGAGCTGCTGAGCGTCTGCACCGAATCCACCACTAATAACTGAGGCTGCACGGCTTCCACGTGGCCCAGCGCAGTTCCCAGATCAGTCTCCGCCGTGAGATACAGAGTGGGCGCAACGGCATCAATACGTTCAGCTCGGAGCCGTACCTGAGCTGCGGATTCTTCCCCCGTAATGTAGAGGACTTTGCGCCCGGGGCGATCATCAGTTCCTGCAAATCTTGCGGCCACGTCAAGCAAGAGCGTGGACTTTCCCACACCGGGCTCACCCGCCAGCAGAATCACGGCACCCGGCACCACACCGCCACCCAGCACTCGGTCAAACTCATCCACGCCGGTGGGTGCGTAGTCCGATTGGGAGGCGTCCACTTCTGCGATGGGCACGGCTGGCACCGCAACGGACGCGGCAGCGGTAGTTTTGGCCACCACGTTGCCCGTCTCCTCAACGGTGCCCCAGGCCTGGCATTCACTGCAGCGGCCAACCCACTTGACGGTAGTCCAGCCGCATTCGGTGCACTTGTAGCCTGGTGCTTTGGCTCCGCGAGCTTGTTTTGTTGCCATACTGCAAGCCTAAATCAGTGCACTGACATTGAACGCCGGTGCTGTTCCGGAGGGGCTATCAATTTCTACAAATCGGGCAGCATTGCTTTGCCGTCGTCGTGCGACATCCCGGCCGCGCGCATCAAATCCATAACCAGCGGCCGGTACAGCATTACAACGGTTTCACCCTCCAGCGCGCGCACGCCCAGCTTGGTTGGGTGCAGCTTCGTCGCCACCTCGGAGAGCGCTTCGCGGGCTGTTCTCAGGTGCTTTGAGCGCAGACTCTCCTGTGGGTCGGACATCCCAACGCACAGTTCGTCCACGGCGTCGGCCGTTTCATTGAGCACGTTTGAAATTCCCTCCACAGCCTCGTCGGACAGCGCAGCGTTGTTAATGGCGCTGGTGAGCCGGCGAGCGAAGACTCTACTGTTACGCAGGGCCAGGTCAATGTAATCGAGGGTTGTTGCCAGGTCCGCGATTTCGTCTTTGTACCGTCGATACGCTGGCGAAAGCCTGGCTATCTCCCCGGAGCTCTTCAGCGAGGAGCGCATGGAGTCAAGCAGCGGCTGGCTGTTTCTGGCCCGAATTAGGGCGTGCCAGGCTGTGGTGGCGTCACTGTAGACAAGAGCACCGGCGCATTCACGCAGTACGTCTGAAACTTCGTTGAGCAATTTTCGGAGGTCCCGACGCGGCTCGCGCCGTGGATCGCGGGGGGTAAGAAATGCGACAAGCAGAGCACAACAACCGCCGACGACGGCGTCAAGACTGCGCGTAAACGGCCCGCCAGCGGGGACAGGTAGCAGCACCACCAGCAGGGACTGGAGCCCAAGTTGGGTAGTAAAAATTGATCCACTGTCCAAGAACCTGGCCAGCAATATGGAGAACAGCAGCACTACGCCCGCCTGCCAAATGCCGGAACCCAGCCAGTGCAACAGGAAGTCACCCACCACAATCCCCAGCGTGCAGCCAAAGCCTACCTCAAGGACCTTCCGGAGCCTCGGGTCCCTGGAAAACCCCAAAGCAATCATGGAGGAGGTGGCCGCAAATAACGGTCCCTTATGGCCCAACACGTATTCAGCGAACGCGTAGGCGCCAACGGCACAGACAGTTATTTGGACTGCCGGGATTAGTGAACCGGAACTGCGGGCAAACCCCGTTTTGGATCGGCGCGAAATAAAGTCCCAACCCCTTGCCGCGCTCGATTTTGCCATGCGTCAAGTCTAATCAAACCTCGCCGGAATCACCGTGGTTCCTGGCGCGAACGTGAATGTCAGTGGCGGAAGATCTAGTGAATCTA
>JABBNV010000246.1:0-2892 GCA_019352125.1 Acidobacteriota bacterium
TCCTCGGCGTTGAGCCCCATCACGTTGAATACACGTTCCTGAACGTCGCGGCGGTGGATACGGATGGACCCGCCACCGATCTCATTTCCGTTGCAGACAATGTCATACGCGTAGGCCAGCGCGGACTCTGGATCCGTGTCAAAGGTGTCCATGAATTCCGGCTTGGGTGAAGTGAACGCGTGGTGTACTGCGGTCCACGCTCCGCCACCAACGGCTACGTCACCCGATGCCACAGCAGCTGATGCTGGTTCAAACATGGGTGCATCGACTACCCAGACGAAGGCCCAAGCGTTCGGGTCGATCAGCTCACAGCGATGCCCGATCTCTACCCGGGCCGCACCCAGGAGAGCGCGAGAGGCTGACTTCTCGCCAGCGGCAAAGAAGATGCAGTCGCCGGGCTTGGCGCCCACTGCATCGGCCAGACCAGCGCGCTCCGATTCTGAAAGGTTCTTCGCTACGGGGCCAGTGAGTTCGCCGTCCTCCTTGAACAGGACGTAGGCCAATCCCTTTGCCCCTCGCTGCTTGGCCCATTCTTGCCATGCATCCAAGGTGCGGCGAGGCTGTGAAGCTCCACCAGGCATTACCACTGCGCCCACATAAGGGGCCTTGAAGACACCAAACGTAGTGTCCTTGAAGAACTCAGTGAGCTCGCTCAGTTCCTGGCCAAAGCGAAGGTCCGGCTTGTCCGAGCCGTAGCGGGCCATGGCGTCCCAGTACGTCATGCGCTGAAGCGGCCGCGGTATCTCCACGTCGATCAGCTTCCACAGGGAGCTAACAATTCGCTCACCCAGGTCAATAATGTCCTCTTGGTCCACAAAGCTGGCTTCAATATCCAGCTGAGTGAATTCCGGCTGGCGGTCTGCACGGAAGTCCTCGTCGCGGTAGCAACGGGCAATCTGGAAGTACTTCTCGAAGCCACCAACCTGCAGCAACTGCTTGAACAGCTGAGGGGACTGCGGCAACGCATACCAGGAGCCCGGAGCCAAACGTGCGGGAACCACAAAGTCCCGAGCACCCTCAGGAGTTGAGCGCGTCAGCGTGGGAGTCTCAATTTCTACGTAGCCCTCACTGTGGAGGAGCTCGCGTGCAACGCGATTGGCTTCACTGCGCAGGCGCAGGTTCCGCTGCATGTTGGGGCGGCGCAGGTCCAAGTAGCGGTGCTTCAGCCGGGCCTCTTCGCCGACCTCAACGTGCTCATCAACCTGGAACGGCAAGGCAGCCGCCTCATTGAGTACCACTACATCCGTGGCCATGACTTCAATGGCACCCGTGGCCAGGTTGGCGTTTTCATTGCCGTCAGGCCGCTGCTCCACCGTGCCGGTGATTTGCAGAACGAATTCATTACGGAGCGAGTGGAATACTGTCTCATCGCGCACCACAACCTGTGCCACACCGGAGGCATCACGCAGATCCAGGAACGCAACTCCACCGTGATCTCGGCGCCGGGCCACCCAACCTGCAAGAGTGACGGTCTGTCCAATATGCCCGGCCCGTAGGGAGCCTAGGTCATGTGTGCGTAGCACAGTGGTCCTTTCCTTGAATGGGAACTTCCACCTCAAGCCGCAAAAGGACTTCCTGCCAGAACACAATGTTCAACGTAGTTAAACTCGGTTCGGCACAGCCATAGGAATGGCATCGAGGGGAATATCTGTGTTTGAGTTTACCTGTCCACAGCGAATCGTTGATAACAGCCCGCGAAAGGCTAATGAGTGACCAACCCTCCTGCGCTCCAGCGTCGATTGTCCACCTTTGATGCCACCTCTATTGGTCTGGCATCAATGCTGGGCGCTGGGGTTTTCGTCGCTTTTTCTCCTGCAGCACGTGCCGCAGGTGACTGGCTGACACTGGCTATTATTCTGGCCGGAGCCGTGGCGTACTTCAATGCTCGTGCCTCAGCACAGCTAGCTGCCGAGTATCCGAACAGCGGTGGCACGTACGTCTATGCGCGAAACCGCTTGGGGCGCTGGGCTGGTTTTGTGGCCGGGTGGAGTTTTGTTTCGGGTAAGACCGCTTCCTGCGCTGCCATGGCTTACACCTTTGCGCTGTACGTGGCCCCGAATTTTGCCCGTCCTATAGCCATTGCAGCAGTTGTTCTGGTGACTGCTGTCAATCTCCTGGGGATTACCAAAACAGCGCTGGTGAGCAAGATCCTTTTGGTGATGACGTTAGTGGTACTGAGCTTTGTCATTGTGGTGAGTTTCACCGGAATCCCCAGTGCCGAAGCCGAAGTTGCTCCAACAGGTTCAGCACTTGGAGTCTTTCAGGCCGCAGGGTTCATGTTCTTCGCCTTTGCCGGCTATGCCCGAATTGCCACCTTGGGTGAGGAAGTCCGAAACCCCCGTCGCACCATCCCAACGGCCATCTTGCTGGCCCTGGCGATGGCGGTGGTTCTGTATCTCACTATTGGCTTGGGCCTGCTGCATCGGCTGGGCGCCGCTGGCATCGCTGCGTCACCGACGCCGCTGTTGGAGGTAGTGCGCGGGGCTGGACCCGCCGTGGTCCTTGTGATGATTGGCGCCGCCGCCGCCAGCCTTGGCGCGTTGTTGGCGTTGGTGGCGGGTGTTGGCCGGACCACGTTGGCCATGGCCCAGAATGGGGACCTGCCGCGGTTTCTCGGCACCATCAGCGCCAAATCCAGCGTTCCGTTTGCGGCGGAGCTCAGCGTTGCCGTAGTGGTGATTGCGCTGTTACTGAGCACAGACGTACTGACCATGGTCGGCTTCTCCAGCTTCGGAGTGCTGCTGTACTACGCCCTCACCAACCTGTCCGCACTCACCCTTACGCAACGGCCCTGGCACGCACCGCGCGTGCTCAATGTGGCAGGCTTTGTGGGTTGTGTTGCACTTGCCGCTACATTGCCCAGCAGATCAATTGGCGTCATGGTGGCCGTCT
>JABBNV010000246.1:2902-4300 GCA_019352125.1 Acidobacteriota bacterium
CCGTCTTGGCCGTTGGCATAGTGATCAGGCTTGTGGCTCGACTGGCTCGACGGCAATCTGCGGTTTGAGATCCACCTCCGCCGGGCTCCAACTGGCCAGGTCAATAGCAAACTGCTCGCCAGTGCGGATGTCCTTCACCTGAAACTCGCCATCGTCGCTGAACAGTACGTAGGGAATATCACGCTTGGCAGCGTACTTGATCTGCTTGCCAAACTTCTCAGCAGTAGCGGCAACCTCGGTGGATATGCCGCGGGCTCGGAGCGCAGAGGCCACATCTTGCGCGTGTGACCACTGATCGTCGTCGGACAGAGTAACAAACACGGCGGTCGGTACGCTTCGGGTAGCCGTCGCCAGATTTTGGCTCAGAATCCGGCTCACGAGACGCGTAACACCAATGGAAAGCCCCACCCCCGGGAAGGTCCTATTGCCTTTGGACGCTAACTTTTCATAGCGACCGCCGGAGCAGATGGACCCCAACTGTTCGTGCCCATTGAGCACCGTTTCATAGACAGTTCCGGTGTAGTAGTCAAGGCCGCGGGCGATAGAGAGATCCGCTACCACCATGCCCGGTGCACGGGATGCCGCGGCCGCCACCACTTGTTCTAGCTCCGCAAGGCCTACGTCCAACAGGTCATTGGACACTCCCAAGGCGCGCACCTGGGCTACAAAGGACGTATCCGTGGTGCGGATGGTGGCCAGCTTCAATGCGGCGTCGGCCTGTTCTGCTGTGGCGCCAAGCTCGCTCTGCAGCAGCTCCGCTACCTTCTGCGCGCCGATCTTCTCCAGCTTGTCAATGCTCCGTAATACGCCCGCGGTATCGTCCAGGCCGAGTCCACGGTAGAAGCCCTCCGCGAGCTTTCGATTGTTGACTCGGAGAGTAAAGGCCGGCAGCGGCAAGGCGCGCAATGCTTCGACAATCACCAGCGCAAGCTCAATGTCATACCGGAATGGCAAGACGCCGTCGCCCACAACATCAATGTCCGCCTGGGTGAATTCACGTGCGCGGCCTTCTTGCGGACGCTCTCCGCGCCACACTTTCTGGATTTGGTACCGCCGGAACGGAAAGGCCAGGTATCCAGCATTTTCCACCACGTAGCGGGCAAACGGCACGGTCAAATCGAAGTGCAGAGCCAATTGCTCTGAGTCCTTTTTGGTGTTGGAGGCTGCTTCTCCCCCGGCAGCGCTCTGGGCATCGATGTCAGCTAGCCTGCTGACGGCATAGACTTCCTTGTCTATTTCACCTTTACGCAGTAGCTGGCCCACTGTTTCGACGGCACGGGTTTCCACGGAACCGAAACCGTGCAACTCAAAAATACGTCGAAGCGTGTCCAAGACATGCTGTTCCACAATCCGTTCCGCAGG
Source organism: Acidobacteriota bacterium (assembly GCA_019352125.1). Taxonomy (GTDB): domain Bacteria; phylum Actinomycetota; class Actinomycetes; order Actinomycetales; family Micrococcaceae; genus JABBNV01. The sequence continues at coordinate 4,265 of JABBNV010000246.1, forward strand.
CAAAAGCTCAGGGAAGCCGGACAACGACGCGGAACG
>JABBNV010000009.1:0-10069 GCA_019352125.1 Acidobacteriota bacterium
GCCGTCTTTCACCACCACCACACGCACCATAAAGAACTCGTCCAGATTGGAGGCAAAAATGGAAAGAAAGTTCACACGCTCCAACAGCTGCAGGGTGGGATCTTCCGCCAGTTCGAGGACGCGCGCGTTGAAGGCCAACCAGCTCAGCTCCCGGTCCAGGAACCGATCGGGAGAGATATCACCGTCTGGGAGCAGATTTGGAGCCAAATCCGGAATGTCGATGCGATCCTGCGTGGCGCGGGCTGCTTGAACCTCGGATGAGCCGAATCGCTCGGACCCCACCACACTGAAACCGGTGGCGCTGCCGGGTGACTCCGGATTCATAGCTACTCCTCAAAGACGAAATGGTGCCTTAAGCGTACAAGTTTTTTCGGGGCTACTTGGGGTTCGGGGCATACATCACATCAGTATCCCAGCGTGTGAAGCCCAACTTCTTGTACAACGCCACGGCTGCGGAGTTGTCACCGTCTACGTAGAGCATCACGGCGTGCAGCCCCAGGGACTGCAGATGGGTGATCCCAGCAACGGTGAGGGCCTTGCCAAGGCCCATGCCCTGGGCTTGCGGGGTCACCCCCACTACGTAAACCTCGCCCACCGCGGGGTGGCCCTCGGATGCCGCGTGCACCTTGGTCCAGTGGAAGCCCAAGAGTTCCTCGCTGGAGCCATCCCCGCGAACGGCCAGAAGGAAGCCCTGAGGATCAAACCAATCCTCGGCCATCCGGGCATGCAGGTCGGAGAGCCGCATGGAGCCCTGCTCAGGGTGGTGTGCAAAAGCTGCCCCGTTGGCTTTCAACCACGCAGCCTCATCCGTTCCTGGTACAAACGTGCGAATGCGAACGCCATCTGGCAGTGGTCCTGGCGTCACCGGTGCGCTGTCTGCCGTGTTCTTGGGCCGGCTTAGGCGCATCCGCCACAGCTCGCGCACAGGTACATAGCCAAACTGTGTGGCCAGTTCTGCGGCGGCCTCGTGGTTGCCATGTGACCACGCATGAACCCCCTCGGAGCCGCGTACGTCAAGTAGCTTGCTGGCCAACAGTGCGCCAACACCCTGATCGCGATAGTTCGGATGAACCACCAGCTCAAGCACTGCCTCGGGGCCGGAGCCCACCACCACGGCAACACCGGCCAAGTCCGTTCCTGTGGCCGGATCAGCATGGTCTTGAACGGCAAAAACCGTCAGTGTCAGCAACGACGGCGCATCAGCGTCGCCGCTACGCAGGTCAATCAACGTTTGCTCAGACAGGGGCGGATTTCCGTCCTGTTCCATAGCCGCTGCGGCCAAATCGTCAATGTGAGCAATCACATCGGGTTCCACCGCACCGTGGAGAATGTGGACCGGCCAGTTCTGGATGGAGGTTGGGCTCATGGTCACAGCCTAGCGCCGTCCTCGGATTTGAATGGTGACGAGCCGGACGTATATAGTCAGTATCTCAGTCCGGCTGGTTCGGACCGAGGGGGATGCGCCACTGGGGTGCCCTTGATACGTTCGACCCGTATGTCCTCCACCAATACTTCTTAGGCTTCGGCCAGTTCTTCCCGGCCCAGAGCCAACCGATATCCCACATTTCGCACGGTTCCAATCAGGTTCTCATGGTCAGAGCCCAATTTGGCACGCAGTCGTCGCACGTGCACATCCACAGTGCGGGTTCCTCCGTAGTAGTCGTAGCCCCATACCTCGTGGAGGAGCTGGGCACGGGTGAACACACGGCCAGGATGCTGAGCAAGGTATTTGAGTAGCTCAAATTCCTTAAAGGTCAGGTTGAGCGCAGCCCCGTTGACTCGCGCTGTATAGCTCGTTTCATCGATAACTACGCCAGCGGCGCGAATCTCAGAACCACCCTCGTCCTCTTCAGCTCCGGTCTTGGCAATGGCCAGCCGAATCCGCGCCTCAAGTTCCGCCGGCCCCGCCGAGTCCAAGACGATATCATCACACGGCCAACCCGAAGAAACGGCTGCCATGCCGCCCTCCGTCAGGATCAAGATTAGCGGGGCACCCGGGCCAGTTACGTGCAGGAGTTTGGTCAGGGACCTAGCCCCAGCAAGGTCCTTCCGCGCATCCAGCATGATCACGTCCGCAGGCTCAGTGTCGAGCAGGGCGGTGGGCTGTGCTGGCAAGATGTGCACACGATGATTCAGCAGTTCCAAGGCAGGAAGAATCTCCACCGAAGGTCCGGTGCTGTTGGTCAGTAATAGAATCTGGGACACGTTGCCTCCAAGGGTGCTCAGCGCGCATCCTCGAGCGCCAAGGTAACCTCAGCAGACCCTGATGGGCGTTGAGGTTACCTGTAGTTGTGGCCACAATCATAGTCCAGTCATGGCTTCCGCTGTGCCGCAGCGAGCGTCCCACGTCATTTTTTACGAAAATGAGGCAGGATGGGAGCGTGAAATCGTGGACAGCGCCCATATCCAGCGTTATTGCCCTAGTGGCGGTGATGACCGGTGCCTTTGGGCCTCTGGGGCTGACGTTGGCAGTGGCGTTCGCCTTCGTGGCGGCGTTCGGTATTGGCTGGCCGCACTATTTGGGGATCCCCGCCAAAAAGACACTGGCAGCAGTCATCGCCCTCAGTGGCGGGGCCGGAATCATGGTTGCTGCCTTCAGCTCCGCACCCAATTATCTGCGCTGGTTGCCAGCGGTCATGGCGGTAGGGGTGGCGGCTGTGTTTGTTGTTCAGCTGCTGCGGGGTACGGGGCAAAGTCACCGTCTGGAATCCACGCTCGGAGCGAGCGTGGGGGTCATCCTGGCCACACTGGGCGCGGGTTGGATCGCGGACCAGCGTTTCCTGGAAACGGACAAGGCGTTGCTGCTGATTTCTGGGGTCAGTGCTTTGGTTGCATTGTTGGTTGGCCTTATTCGATGGCCCAATAGCATCGTGGCGCCCGTCGGCGTCGTCTTGGCAGCACTAGCTGGCGCCATGGCGGCCTTGCTGTTTTCCGACGTCCACATTGTGCCCGCAGCCGTAGTTGGCGTCGCAGTAGCCGCCGTATTGCTGAGCTTTCGATCTCTGACCGTGGTTGCTGGGCCGGCCAAGTCGATTGCCGGAGGCATCGCCATGGGTCTGGCGCCAGTCATCTGCCTTGGCACGTTGGTGTACTTCATTGATAAGTTGTTGATTAGCTAGCTGTCAGCGGCGCTTGGCGCATCATTGTAGGATGGAAAACATGTCCGTACTTGGCTTGGAAATTTTCTTCATCACCCTGTTGGTGGTAGCTGGTCTGTCGATGGCTTGGTTTGCGGGCCTTGTGGTCTGGCGCCTCTTCAAGGGCCAAAAGTAACACTGCTCGCGGAAGGCTAGGAATACCACTATGCCTATTGAGATTCCTACCGATCTCACGCCCGAACTCGTTCCTCTCTCTTGGCTGCTTGGCACTTGGCGTGGCACGGGCCGATTGGGCGCCGGTGAGGCTGACTCTGAGCACTTCACTCAGGAGGTCACCTTTACATCCAATGGTCTGCCGTACTTGCAATACAGCGCCACCAGCTGGCTCAGTGACCCCGACGGCGCCATTTTGCGTCCGTTGGCCGTGGAAGTCGGGTTTTGGGCCCTTGATCGCAAACTTAACGACGCCGACGGCGGCCCGGGCTTGGTCCCAGCGGACATCGTCCCCGCGCTGACCAGTGCGGACGAGGTTGAGAAGCTCCGCAATAAAGACGGCGGGTTTGATATCACCGCCACCATCAGCCACCCCGGTGGCATCTCCGAGCTGTACTACGGCACCATTGATGGTCCCAAAATTCAGCTGGCTACGGACGCAGTTCTTCGCGGGGCCGGTTCCAAGGACTATGCGGCGGCGACGCGCATTTTTGGCCTGGTCAATGGGGATTTGTTCTGGCGGTGGGATGTAGCTGCGCAGGGCAATGCCTTGGAGGCGCACGCCTCTGCGATCCTGAAGAAATCCCAATCCTAGCCGTCCAGACGGAATAGCCTACGACGGCGGGGCGTTGGGTCAAGTATGACGTACAGTAGCTCTCTCCTTGCGCGCCACGGTGCCGTAGCCTCCGGTGGTCTTGATGCTGGCGTGGCCGCCCATTATGGGGATCCGATGAAGGAGCAGCGTGAACTTGCGGGCTATGCCGGCAAGCCTGCCTCCGCCGTCGTAGACCTTTCGCATCGAGGCGTGGTCACCGTGACTGGCACGGATAGGCTGAGCTGGCTCAATTCCCTGTCCTCCCAGCAGCTCACGCAACTGACTCCGGGCATGAGTACGGAACTGTTGCTGTTGAGTATTGCCGGCCGGATTGAATATGATGCGCGTGTGTTGGACGACGGCGCCACCACCTGGCTGATCGTGGAACATGACGAAGCCCCTGCACTGGCCGAATGGCTGGACAAGATGCGCTTCATGTTGCGAGTAGAGGTAGCTGACGTGTCCGCGGACTGGGCAGTTCTGGGCTCAACGGTGGTCATCGAGGATTTTTCGGAGCACCTCTGTTGGCAGGATCCGTGGCCGCATGTTTCCCCCGGGGGGTACGCGTATACGCAGATTGACGAGAGTAGCCACCCCGGCCTGGATCGCACCTGGTTTGAGTACCTGATCCCCGCAGCAGAGTTGGAATCAGCGGTGGCGCATCGCCCTCTGGCGGGAGTATGGGCCAGCGAGGCGTTGCGGGTTGCAGCATGGCGACCCCGGTGGGGTGCGGACATGGATGACAAGTCCATCCCCCATGAACTGGACCTCCTGCGGACCGCAGTCCACCTGGCCAAGGGCTGCTATAAAGGTCAGGAGACCGTGGCTCGGGTTCACAACCTGGGGCACCCGCCGCGTCGCTTGGTGTTTCTCCAGCTGGACGGCTCGCAGCACACATTGCCAGCGGCCAGAAGCAGTGTCGAAGCGGATGGACGGGTCATTGGAACAGCTACGTCCGTTGCGCAGCACTATGAGATGGGCCCCATCGCTCTTGCTGTGATCAAGCGCAGCGTGGACCCAGATGCAGTGCTCACAGTGCTGGACGACGGCGAAGCTTACGTGGCAAATCAGGAAGTCATTGTGGCGCCGGATGCGGGCCAGGCGGTAGGCCGAGCCAAGGGCTTTCTTCGCCCACCCCGCCAGTAGCGCGGAATGAGGAATATCACTCGTAAGTATTTGTACCCCTTCTATTCCGCGTGGAATAATTCTGGTGGAATATATCCATCTCAGCTATCCTCATGAAAAAGGCTCTTTCGCATGTCCAAATCCGCCCCGCTTACTCCGCTGGGAGTTGCCGCACTTGGGCTTCTGCTTGAGCGATCGATGCATCCGTATGAGATGTATCTGCTGCTCATGCAGCGCAGTGAAGACCGGCTCTTGAAGGTCCGTCCAGGAACGCTGTATCACGCAGTTGCCCGATTGGCCGATGCCTCATTGGTGGCTGCTGGCGGTACGGACCGCGACGGGAACAGGCCGGAACGCACCTACTATGAAATCACCCCAGCTGGCCGGGCTGCCTTGACCAGCACACTGGAGAAGATGCTGAGCGTTCCTGTGAATGAATACCCAACTTTCCCGCTGGCAGTAGCGGAGAGCCACAATCTTCCCAAGGAATCCGTCATAAGTCTCCTGGGCGCGCGTTTGGAGCTATTGGCTGCGTCCGCCGCCGAACTTGAGGCCGGCGCGCAGCACGCCAGTGGGCATGCGCCAGCACAGAAATATTGGATTGACGTCCGCTTTCAGCAAGCAATGCTGGCCGCGGAGGTTGACTGGATTACGCATTTTATTCATGACCTCGAAACGGGAGCCCTCCCGTGGTAGCCAAACATTCGGCCACAACATCTCCGGCCACTGTCAGCACAAAGGACCATAGTATGAACCACGAAACTCGGCCGTGGCCAGCGCTCTGGGCGCTGGTTATTGGCTTCTTTATGATTTTGATCGACACCACCATTGTCTCCGTGGCCAATCCACGCATCATGGAGGGCCTGAATACTGACATCAACTCCGTCATTTGGGTCACGAGCGCCTACCTGTTGGCCTATGCAGTTCCCTTGCTGATCACGGGCCGAATGGGGGATCGTTTTGGCCCCAAGAATCTCTACCTCACTGGTCTGGTGGTGTTTACCCTTTCCTCCCTGTGGTGTGGCCTCTCGGGTGATATCACCATGTTGATCTGGGCCCGGGTGTTCCAAGGGCTCGGTGCCGCTCTGATGACTCCTCAGACCATGGCTGTCATTACGCGCATCTTCCCGCCGGAACGCCGTGGCCAGGCTATGGGTCTCTGGGGCGCTACTGCTGGCGTGGCCACGCTCGTGGGACCCATCCTGGGCGGCGTACTGGTGGATGGCCTGGGCTGGGAATGGATCTTCTTCATCAACGTCCCCATCGGCGTCGTCGCCTTTGTTTTGGCTTTCAGGCTTGTGCCGAAGCTGCCTACCCATAAGCATAAATTTGACGTGCTCGGTGTGGTGCTGAGCGCCGTGGGAATGTTCCTGTTGGTCTTCGGAATCCAGGAAGGCAACACCTACAACTGGGGGACTATCACCGGCCCCATCACCGTCTGGTCATTGATTGTTGGTGGCATTGCAGTCCTCGTGGTTTTTGTGATCTGGCAAGCAATCAACAAGGGTGAGCCACTGATCCCGCTGGGTGTTTTCAAGGATCGCAACTTCTCCCTGGCCAACATCGCGATCTCCGCCATGGGCTTCGCCATTACTGCCATGTCCCTTCCACTGATCTTTTACTACCAGGTGGTGCGCGGCATGACGCCCACTCAATCGGCGCTGATGTTGGTCCCCATGGCCGTGATCTCCGGCGGGCTGGCCCCTGTGGTGGGAAAATTGATTGACAGGTACAACCCGAAGTACCTCACCACCGCTGGGTTCGTGCTGTTGTCCATCGCGTTGTTCTGGACCTCCTACCTGCTCAATAGTCCGGACACTGCAGTGTGGCTGTTCCTGCTTCCCAGCGCGGTGCTGGGTCTGGCCAACGCTGGGATTTGGGCACCTGTATCCACCACGGCAACTCGTAACCTGCCGCCGCGGCAGGCCGGTGCAGGTGCTGGCATCTACAACACCACCCGCCAGGTAGGTGCTGTGCTGGGTAGTGCAGCCATTGCTGCACTTATTCAGGGGCGTTTGACAGCGGATATGCCGCACCAGGCCGGCGCCGCCAGCAGTAGCCCTTTGGAGTTCTCCGGGACGCTGCCGCCAGCGCTGCACAGCGCCTTTTCTGTAGCAATGAGTGAGTCAATTGTGTTACCTGCCGCCGTCATTATTCTGGGTGCAGCGGTGGCAATATTCTTCGCCAAGCCGGCGGCAACCAATGGCTGGACCACGGTGGCAAAACCAACCGATCTGCCCACGCCCAAGGCCATGTAGGCCACACCTACTAGCGCAGTTGCACGGAGGTTTGGGTTCCCGCCCAAACCAAGCCCAGGGAGTGGGCCAGCTTGTTGGAGGCAACGTGGTTGACCTCCGCCCGCCATTGCACAGTGAGCCCTGAAGCCAAGGCTTCATGAGCAGCAATGGTGGAGACCAGGCGGCCCACTCCTTGTCGGCGCCATGGGGGTGAGACCAGAACGCCCAAATGTGCCAAGATGCCCTGAACCTCGGTGAAGGCGGCCGTACCAACGGCTGTGCCGTCCTCCATGAGGGTGAAGTGTGATTCCATCCCGGTGAGCCCAACCTCATTGACGTCATCCGGTGGGCATTGCGTCTCTACAAAGGCTGCTTCTGCTACTTCTTTGGAGATGGTTATTTCGCTGGAAGGCTGGGCGAGTTCAAGGTCATCAGAGTAGTAGAGTGAGGCGCTGCCCAGCCCGTGCCCGCCCGCAGTGCGCGTGAGCGAGAGCAACCGCGCGTGGTCTGCCAGCTCGGCATCCGTCAAAGAGGCCGCGAGTGTCGCTATGGACGCGGGCGCAACCAACATGCTGTGCCCAAAGACCCGCACAAAGGTGACGCGTCCGCCGTCGTCGGCGATCCTGACGCAGCGCTGCCGGCTCTTCGCAACCTCGCCATCGGCAAAACCCAGTGCGCGTTCCCACGCCAACAGCACAATATCCGTACTTGATGCATCAAAACTCATGCAGTCAACGCTACAGCTCTACCCGAAGAGTACTTCCGCCTCGTCGTAGCGGTGCTGCGGCACAGTCTTGAGATTTCCTAGAGCAGCCTCGAACCCTACATGGGCAATTTCGGTGCCGGACAAGGAGACCATGGTGCCCCAGCGTTCCTCTGCCACGGAGTCAACAGCAGCCATGCCCAACCGTGTTGCCAGGACGCGGTCAAAGGCGGAGGGGACACCGCCACGCTGAATGTGCCCCAGGATGGTGGCTCGCGTTTCGATGCCGGTGCGGGCCTCAATCTCCGGAGCCAACTGATCTGCGATCCCGCCGAGCCGCGGGCGGCCAAAGGTGTCCAAGCCACGTTCTGAATGAGGCGTCTCCATGTGCGCGGGCACAAAACCTTCGGCTACTACCACCAGGGGCGCGCGGCCGCGGTCATGGGCTTCCTTGACCCACTCGGCAATCTGCTCGATGGAGACCTGCTGCTCCGGGATAAGGATGGCGTGGGCGCCGGAGGCCATCCCTGCGTGTAGCGCGATCCAACCCACGTGCCGCCCCATCACCTCAGCAATCATGCACCGGTGGTGAGACTCACCCGTGGTACGCAACCGATCGATCGCTTCAGTGGCAATCTGTACAGCTGTATCAAAACCGAACGTGTAATCGGTGGCATCCAGATCATTATCGACGGTCTTCGGAACGCCCACAATTTTCAGACCAACGTCCGTCAACCGCTTGGCAGCTGCGAGAGTCCCCTCACCACCGATGGCGATGATGGCGTCAATCCCCAGCCTGTCCATATTGGCCTTGATGACTTCGGGACCGCCATTTCCCTCAAACGGGTTGGTGCGGGACGTGCCCAGAATGGTGCCACCCTGCTTGGAAATGCCGCGGACGCTGTGCCGAGTCAGCTCGGTGACTTCACCTTCTACAACGCCACGCCAACCGTCATGAAAACCAACGAATTCTTGATCGTAAATCTTAATCCCCTTGAGGACGGCACCGCGGATCACGGCGTTCAGTCCCGGGCAATCGCCGCCACTGGTCAGGATTCCGATTTTCATGCAAGGCTCAATTCTTTTGCTGGAGCGGACAGGTGTGCGAGCACTCCATTGAGCTCATTGCCGATTCTACGATGTTTTGGCACCTGACTGTGACCGGGGCAACACCGGCGCCTGGGATGGTTGCTTCGCCAGCTACTTGGTGGCGCCCAAAAACGACTGAAGCCGGCTCACACCAATGGCCAGATCATCATCGCCCAAGGCGTAAGAAAGGCGCAGGTATACGCTGGGCCCAAACGCTTCGCCCGGAACCACAGCAACTTCTACCTTGTCCAGAATGAGCGCAGCCAATTCCACAGATGTGGCGGGCCGGACGCCGTCGAACTCACGCCCCAACAACCCGCGGACATCCGCGTAGGCATAGAACGCGCCGTGCGGAGTTGGGCAGCTCACCCCATCAATCGCGTTCAACCCTGCGACGATGGCCTTCCGGCGCCTGTCGAAGGCAACCTTCATCTCATCCACGGCGGTCAACGGGCCGGATACTGCAGCCAGAGCCGCAAGCTGGGAAATGTTGGAGACGTTGGAGGTGGCGTGCGATTGCAGGTTGGTAGCGCCCTTGACCACGTCTGCCGGGCCAATCATCCAGCCCACGCGCCACCCAGTCATGGCATAGGTTTTGGCCACACCATTGAGGATCACTACCTTGTCCCCCAATTCGGGGGCCGCTGTGGCAATAGAGGTGAAGGGGACGCCGTCGTAGGTGAGGTGCTCGTAGATTTCGTCAGTGACTACCCATAGGCCCTTGGCAGCGGCCCACCGCCCGATCTCTGCGGTCAGCTCCGGTGAGTACACGGCACCGGTGGGGTTGGATGGGGAGACGAAGAGCAGGATCTTGGTCTGCGGAGTCAGCGCCGCCTCGAGCTGGTCCACAGTCACCAGGTAACCCTGCTCAGGGCCCGCAAATACCTCCACGGGAACCCCTCCGGCCAACCGGATGGACTCCGGGTACGTGGTCCAAAACGGAGTGGGCACCAATACCTCGTCGCCTGGATCAAGAAGCGTCGCAAAGGCCTCGTAAACGGCCTGCTTT
>JABBNV010000009.1:10079-13369 GCA_019352125.1 Acidobacteriota bacterium
CCGAGTCGCGCAGGGTCTTGGCAGCAATCGCGGCCTTGAGTTCCGGCAATCCCGCGGTGGGGGAGTAGCGGTGGTTTTTGGGTTGCCGGGCGGCCTCAATGGCTGCATCCACAATGTAAGAAGGGGTGGGAAAGTCAGGTTCTCCAGCGCCGAAACCAATCACGGGCCGCCCAGCTGCCTTGAGGGCCTTTGCCTTTCCGTCAACTGCCAGCGTGGCGGACTCGGCGATCGCGGCAATCCGAGCTGAAACGCGGCGGGAGGCGGGGGCAGCTGACGGTGAGCTCGACTCGGGCAACATGGCAATCCATTCATGATGTAGGAACTGGAAGATGCCTCCACTCTAGTTGGGTTCTAGCGCCGGTTCGACGTAGCCGCTTAGATTGCGTAGACTTGTCACTCGGTGTTGAAATCGCCATGATGGTCTGTGCCTAAAGCTAGGTAACTCAAGCTTGGTATTGGGCATCGGGTTCAATGCCGCAAAGGGTAGTGGCGCAATTGGTAGCGCAGCGGTCTCCAAAACCGCAGGTTGCAGGTTCGAGTCCTGTCTGCCCTGCGCAGAGTTAGCAGGTATCAAACGCCGTCGGGCCAACGTTCGACGGCGTTTGGCACCGGTTACGCGCGCCAAGGCACGTGCACATCAATGTAAGTAATGGTGAACAGGTTCAAACGAAGGTGAGGGTGAGGCATACGTGAGCGAAACCGCTGCGTCCAGCTCAGATGACCGCCCAGTGAAGTCTGCAGGAGAGACGGGTAAGGCTGCGAAGCCAACCAAGCCCGCCAAGAAAGCAGGCCTTTTCGCTCGTATCGCCCTGTTCATTCGCCAAGTCATTAGTGAAATGCGCAAGGTGGTTTCACCCACTCGTAAAGAACTGGTGAACTACACCTTGGTAGTGCTGGTCTTTGTTGCGATCATGATGGTCATCGTTTCCGGTCTGGATTTCGGTTTTGGTAAGGCCGTCTTGTGGATCTTTGGCGGAGCTGGCCCCGTAGAGCACTAAAGCGAGTCCCGCGTTGTGGTAATCACAGGTAACGGGCGCAAAACATGGCTTCATTTGAGGAAAGCAGGAAATTAAGTGTCTGAGCAGGAGCTCGAGGTAACTGAGACCGAATCGATCGAAACGGGCGAGGAAGTAGTAACTCCCTCCAACGACGACGGTGCGGAGACTGCTACGCCCGAAACCGCTGAAAACAGCGAAACCGCCGCCGACAGTGATGACGCGGATAGCGCCACGGAAGAAGTTGCCGCGGAAGAAGTTGTTGACCCGGCCGAAGAATTTAAGGCCCGGTTGCGCCGCCAGGAGGGTGACTGGTACGTCATCCACTCCTACGCTGGCTACGAAAACCGCGTGAAGACCAATCTTGAAACGCGCATCCAGACCTTGGACATGGAGGATTTCATTTTTGAAATCCAGGTTCCCATGGAAGAAGTTGTGGAGATCAAGAACGCGCAGCGGAAGATTATGAACCGTGTCCGCATCCCCGGCTACGTGCTGGTGCGCATGGAACTCACCGACGCTTCCTGGGGCGCCGTGAGGCACACGCCTGGTGTTACAGGGTTTGTGGGCAACGCGCACAACCCGGTGCCGCTGCGCTTGGACGAAGTTTTCTCCATGCTGGCTCCCGTGTTTGAAGAAGAACAGGCAGAAGCCGGTACTCCCGTTGCTCAGAAGTTCACGCCTGCACAGGTGGACTTTGAGGTTGGCGAGTCTGTGACCGTCAAGGAGGGCCCCTTCGAAACGCTCTCGGCCACTATTTCCGAGATCAAGCCCGAATCCCAGACTCTGGTGGTGCTCGTGTCCATCTTCGAACGCGAAACCCCGGTCACCTTGTCATTCAACCAGGTTGCCAAGATCTAGTTGATTCAAAAAGTTTCGCGATGACTGAGCCAGCTTAGTTCGGCTCATCGCGGCGGTCGGACGCCATTTCGGCCAACAACCTAAGACGCGCTCCGTCGGCTTAGGACAGATATTGAGCGAAGGACCCTACATTGGCTCCCAAGAAAAAGGTCACAGGCCTTATCAAGCTGCAGATCCAGGCAGGTGCTGCTAACCCCGCACCTCCCATTGGTCCCGCGCTTGGTCAGCACGGCGTTAACATCATGGAATTCTGCAAGGCGTACAACGCTGCAACGGAATCCCAGCGTGGCAACGTTATCCCGGTGGAAATCACGGTCTATGAGGACCGTTCATTCACCTTCATCACCAAGACCCCACCAGCAGCCGAGCTGATCAAGAAGGCTGCCGGCGTTGCTAAGGGCTCGGCTACCCCGCACACTGTCAAGGTTGCGAAGCTGACCAAGGCGCAGGTTAACGAGATTGCTACTCAGAAGCTCGTGGACTTGAACGCCAATGACGTTGAGGCCGCCGCCAAGATTATTGCTGGCACCGCTCGCTCCATGGGCATCACGGTCGAAAACTAGCAACACCAAGCGGAGACTGAACAGTTTCAGGCTCCACACCCCAAAAGACAAATTAAAGACGGTTCACCCCGTCTGTGGCAGGGCCCAGCGCGGTCCGCAGACCACAACTGCACAAGGAGAAAGTAAAGCAGCATGGCAAAGCGCAGCAAAGCATATGAGGCAGCCCAAGCTAAGATCGACGCGGACAAGGTTTATGCGCCGTTCGAAGCAGTAACGCTGGCCAAGGACACCAATCCGTCCAAGTTCGACGCAACCGTTGAGGTTGCCTTCCGCTTGGGTGTTGACCCTCGCAAGGCAGATCAGATGATTCGCGGAACCGTCAACCTCCCGCACGGAACCGGTAAGACCGCCCGTGTATTGGTATTCGCTACGGGTGACCGTGCCGAGGCAGCAATCGCTGCTGGCGCCGACTTTGTTGGTTCCGATGACCTGATCGAGAAGATCCAGGGTGGCTGGACTGACTTTGACGCAGCCGTAGCAACCCCGGATCTGATGGGTAAGGTTGGCCGTTTGGGTAAGGTTCTTGGACCCCGCAACCTGATGCCGAACCCGAAGACCGGTACCGTTACCGTCGACGTAGCCAAGGCAGTGGAAGAGATCAAGGGCGGAAAGATCGACTTCCGCGTTGACAAGCACTCCAACCTCCACTTCATCATTGGCAAGGTTTCCTTCGATTCCAAGAAGCTGGCGGAGAACTACGCAGCCGCGCTGGAAGAGGTTCTGCGCTTGAAGCCGTCCGCGGCCAAGGGCCGTTACCTGCAGAAGGCTACCGTCAGCACCACATTTGGTCCTGGCATCACGGTTGACCCCAACGTCACCAAGGTTTTGATCGAGGACTAATTCCCTGGTGAATGATCTCCAGAGTGGGGCC
>JABBNV010000009.1:13379-24418 GCA_019352125.1 Acidobacteriota bacterium
GTCCGGCCCCACTCTTCGTTAAGCTCAGTGTGCTGACGCTGGCTAGCCTTCGCGGATTTGGTGGGAGCCGCCGTCGTCAGCTAAGGTTGGAGGACCAAAGACCGTCGGTCGAATGGTTTCCATGACCTGAATGTGAGCACAATCGTGTGCCTCGCCGCCGGGAGTAAGCGTGGAAATCCTTCCGAAAGTCCCTTAAGTGGGCGGCCAACGCAGGTGAACGAAGCTTGAATGGGTTTGATCACAAACCCGTTACTGCCCCGTGCATCTGCGCGGGGCGTTCGTTTTTAACGTGGCATTGCTGCGGGGTCCCGAATTGACCGGCATTAATTTCCCGGAAGGAGGGTTATGGCAACGCCAAACAAGGTGGCAGCCGTGGAGGAAATCACTAACGATTTCAAGGAATCCACCGCCGCAGTCCTAACCGAATACCGTGGGCTCACCGTCGCTCAGCTCAAGGAGCTGCGCGTATCTCTTGGCCAGAACAGCAAGTTCTCGGTCGTCAAGAACACCCTAACTGCCCGCGCGGCCAAGGAAGCTGGTGTTGACGCTTTTGACGGTCAGCTTGCCGGCCCTACCGCCATCGCGTTCATCAAGGGTGACGCTGTTGCGGCAGCTAAGAGCCTCACGGACTTTGCAAAGACGAACAAGCAGCTGGTTATCAAGACTGGTCTGTTTGAAGGCAAAGCACTCAACGCCGCCGAGGTAGCTGCACTGGCAGCCCTCGAGTCTCGCGAACTGCAGTTGGCAATGGTGGCCGGAATCCTCAAGGCTCCGATGGCCGCTGTGGCCCGCACCGTTGATGCCCTGCGTTTGAAGCTGGAAGAGGGCGCTCCGGCGGCCGAGGCCACGGCCGATGAAGCAGTAGCAGAAACCGAAGCAGAAGCTCCGGCTGTTGAAGCAGAAGAAGCCACACCTGAGGCCTAGTCCTCACAGGAATTTTCCTGGCACCACCCTAGATCCACGAGGACTTAGGTTTCAGACCCGGCCGTATGGCCAAGAAATGAAAAGGAGCGCCAAACATGGCTAAGCTCACCAACGACGAGCTCATTGAAGCTTTCAAGGAACTGTCCATCATCGAACTCTCCGAGTTCGTGAAGAAGTTCGAAGAGGTCTTTGAAGTTACCGCTGCTGCTGTTGCAGTTGCTGGTCCTGCAGGTGGCGGCGACGCTGCTGCTGAAGAAGAGAAGACCGAATTCGACGTAGTCCTCGAGGCTGCTGGCGACAAGAAGATTGCAGTCATCAAGGAGGTGCGCGCACTGACCTCCTTGGGCCTCAAGGAAGCCAAGGACGTTGTAGACTCCGCCCCCAAGGCTGTTCTCGAAGGCGTCACCAAGGAAGCTGCAGACAAGGCCAAGGAAGCTCTCGAAGCTGCTGGCGCCACCGTTACCGTCAAGTAACTTCTGCCAGTCTTACAAAGGCCCCGTGCCGCTGCGTTATGCAGCGGTACGGGGCCTTTGTTGTGCCTATTTGACGTGGCTGGTTTTTTAGTTGGCGCTGGCTTGGGAGATGTCCGCCACGGTGGCATCCAATGCAGCAAGCAGTGCATCAGCATCTACAAAGAGGCTATGGCCATGGGCCCCGGCACCCATAGCAATCCGTTGGCCACGGATGGACTCGTCAGCGTAGACGGGCCAGGCCGTGGAGCTGCCAAGTGGCGTGATAGTGCCCCTTTCATATCCGGTGGCTGCCAGCGCAATTTCCGGGGCGGGGAAAGAGAGCTTATTAACGCCGACGGCGGCACGGAGCTTGGGCCACGAGATGGCCCGGTCGCCCGGAATCAGAGCAAAGATGAACGAGTCATCGCTGCGCTTCACCACCAGAGATTTCACAATATCCCGGGCGCTGATGCCAAGCACTGCCGCAGCCTCGGTGAGTGAATTCGCCGGGGCGCGCTCAAATACCTCAATCGTCAGACCTCGAGCTGCTGCGTCCGTGCGTACGCGCTCAATTCCAGTGATGCTCACGGTTTTTAGTCCTTGTACAGCAACAGGGCTTCGCCCTGTCCGCCGCCGCCGCAAAGCGATGCTGCCGCCTTGCCGGAGCCGCGTCGGTTCAGTTCCATGGCCACGTGCAGTGCGAGCCGTGCGCCTGAAGCACCGATGGGGTGGCCAATCGCAATGGCGCCACCGTGAATGTTGCACTTCTCCAGCGGGTAGGAAAGGTCCTTGAGGGACTGGACAGCTACGGCACCAAACGCCTCGTTGATCTCAATAAAGTCAAGATCTGTCGCCTGCCAGCCGGCCTTCTTCAGCGCATCCGCAATGGCATTGGATGGCTGGGAGTGGAGCGAATTGTCCGGGCCCGCTACTTGCCCCGGAGCACCGACTACCGCAAGGTAGTCCAGGTTGTGCTCTTCTGCGTAGGCGCGGGAGGCCAACACCAGAGCGCTGGCGCCGTCGCTGAGTGGGGAGGAATTGCCTGCGGTGATGGTGCCGTCCTGGGCAAAAGCTGGCTTCAACGGGGCCAGGGTATCAATCGTGGTTTGTGCGCGTACGCCTTCGTCCGCGGTCAGGATGAGGGGATCCCCCTTCCGTTGCGGCACGGAAACGGCGACTATCTCGTCATCGAACACGCCCGCCTCAGCGGCAGCGGCAGCACGCTGGTGGGAGGTAGCTGCAACAGCATCCTGGCTGGCGCGGTCAATTCCTAGCACCATGTTTTTGCGCTCCGTGGAGAGGCCCATGGATTCGCCGTCGAACGCATCCGTCAAGCCGTCGTGGGCAGCCACGTCAACAGCGCTAAAAGAGCCGTAATTCCAGCCTTGGCGGGAGCCGGGGAGTACATGTGGGGCGCGAGTCATGGACTCTTGACCGCCAGCAATCACCACGGACGCTTCGCCGCCGCGAATCAACCTGGCCGCGTCAGTGACGGCTGCCAGCCCGGACAAGCACACCTTGTTGATGGTCTGTGCGGGAACGTTCCAACCCAGGCCCGCACCGATGGAACTTTGGCGGGCCGGATTTTGCCCAGCCCCCGCCTGCAGCACTTGGCCCATGATGACGTAGTCGACGTCGTCCGCGTTCACGCCGGATCGTTCAACGGCTGCCGCAATGGCTTTGGCGCCAAGTTCGACGGCGGTGAAGGAGGCCAGCTGGCCGTTAATCTTGCCCTGTGGAGTTCTGGCCCCGGCCAGAATCACGACGTCATTGGGGGAGTGGCTGGTGGTATCCATGGCTAGCGAATCACTTTCCTTGAGGGACAAACAGCAGTGTCGTCGCTGACACCGCAGAGGTAAATCTAGTTAAATCTAACAGCGCCGTGGCCTGTTGATATTCCGGCAGACTAGACAGCGCCGGTGCGCCGCGCGCGTACATATCACACCCGCTGGACGTCGCAGTGAATTTAGGGTACTGTGGATCTTTGCATATCCTCTAATTACCTTCAGCCTTCATATAGCGGTGGGCTTAGCCATCTGTGCATGGTGCCCGGAACCCTCACCTGGTGGGAACCGGAGCGAAGAAAAGGGTACGCAGAACAAGCCTGAAGGTCTGTGGAAGGATCCCTCTTGGTCGCCTCGAGCACCTCTAATGTAAATAACGCTTCAACCGCTATTGATTCGAACAGCACCGATGGTGCCACGCGTCGACTCTCATTCGCTAAGATTCACGAACCTCTTGATGTTCCGAATTTGTTGGCGCTGCAAACCGAGAGCTTTGATTGGCTCGTAGGTAATGAGCGCTGGCAAGAACGGATGAACAAGGCCGTGGAGTCCGGAGACCAGAGTGTGGCCACCACCTCCGGCCTCGCGGACATCTTCGAAGAGATCTCCCCTATCGAGGACTTCCAGGGCACCATGTCCCTGAGCTTCTCCGAGCCGGAGTTCGCTGACCCGAAGTACACCATGGCTGAGTGCAAGGACCGCGATGCAACATTCGCCGCTCCGCTGTACGTCAAGGCCGAGTTCATGAACAACAACACTGGCGAAATCAAGCAGCAGACCGTGTTCATGGGTGATTTCCCCCTGATGACGGACAAGGGAACCTTCGTGATCAACGGCACCGAGCGTGTTGTTGTGTCGCAGCTGGTCCGTTCCCCTGGTGCCTACTTTGAGCGCACTGCGGACAAGACCAGTGACAAGGACATCTACACGGCGAAGATCATCCCTTCCCGTGGTGCTTGGTTTGAACTCGAAATCGACAAGCGCGATCAGGTGGGCGTCCGCCTGGACCGCAAGCGCAAGCAGTCAGTCACCGTACTGCTGAAGGCCTTGGGTTGGACCGAAGGTCAGATTCTTGAAGAATTTGGCGAATTCGATTCCATCCGTGCCACGCTGGAGAAGGATACGACTGACACGCGCGAAGACGCGCTGTTGGATATCTACCGCAAGCTGCGCCCGGGCGAGCCGCCCACAGTTGAGGCAGCCGAGTCCCTGTTGAACAACTTGTATTTCAACGCCAAGCGCTACGATCTGGCCAAGGTTGGTCGTTACAAGATCAACCGCAAGCTGGGCATCGACAAGCCGTTGGGTGATCCCGATGCTTCGGTGCTGTCCATCACGGACATCGTAGCCATGATCAAGTTCCTCGTGACCTTGCACGCCGGTGGCAAGACCCTGGCTGGCAAGCGCGATGGTGCGGATCACGAACTGCGCGTCGAGATCGACGATATTGACCACTTCGGCAACCGTCGTATCCGCGCCGTGGGTGAGCTGATCGAGAACCAGGTTCGTACGGGTCTTTCCCGTATGGAGCGTGTGGTTCGCGAACGCATGACCACTCAGGACGTCGAGGCTATTACTCCGCAGACGCTGATCAATATCCGTCCAGTAGTGGCAGCGATCAAGGAGTTCTTCGGTACTTCTCAGCTGTCCCAGTTCATGGATCAGAACAACCCGCTGGCCGGTTTGACGCACAAGCGTCGTCTCTCCGCGCTGGGCCCGGGTGGTCTCTCCCGTGACCGCGCTGGTATGGAAGTTCGTGACGTTCACCCGTCGCACTACGGCCGTATGTGCCCCATTGAAACTCCTGAAGGCCCCAACATTGGTCTGATTGGTTCGTTGGCTTCCTACGGACGCATTAACCCGTTCGGTTTCATCGAAACCCCGTACCGCAAGGTCATCAAGGGCAAGGTTACTGACGACGTCGACTACCTCACCGCTGATGACGAGGTTGAGGTAGTGATTGCACAGGCCAACGCACCGTTGACCGATGACAGTCACTTCGCCGAGGAAATGGTGCTGGTTCGCCAGCGCGGTGGTGGCGGCGAGCCGGTCTTGATCCCGGCCGAAGACGTTGAGTACATGGACGTTTCCCCGCGCCAGATGGTGTCAGTGGCTACCGCCCTGATTCCGTTCCTTGAGCACGACGACGCCAACCGCGCCTTGATGGGTGCGAACATGCAGCGTCAGGCAGTGCCGTTGGTTCGTTCCGAGGCCCCGTTTGTGGGTACCGGCATGGAGCGCGCCGCTGCAGTTGACGCAGGCGACGTTGTTATTGCCAAGAAGGCCGGTGTAGTTTCCGAGGTTTCGGCTGACTTGGTTGTTGTGCTCAATGACGATGGCACCGAATCCAACTACCCGATTGCCAAGTACAACCGTTCCAACCAGGGCACGGCTTACAACCAGCGTGTGTTGGCATCTGAGGGTCAGCGCTTGGAAGTTGGCGGCATCATCGCTGATGGTCCTGCCACCGATCAGGGTGAGCTGGCACTGGGTAAGAACCTGCTGGTTGCTTTCATGTCCTGGGAAGGTCATAACTTCGAGGATGCGATCATCCTCTCGCAGCGCGTTGTTGCTGAGGACGTGCTCTCCTCGATTCACATTGAAGAGCACGAGATCGATGCCCGCGACACCAAGCTCGGCGCCGAAGAGATCACTCGGGACATCCCGAACGTCTCCGAAGAAATCCTTGCTGGTCTCGATGAGCGCGGCATCATCCACATCGGTGCAGAGGTCGAAGCTGGCGACATCCTGGTAGGTAAGGTCACCCCCAAGGGCGAAACCGAGCTGACCCCGGAAGAGCGTCTGCTGCGCGCCATCTTCGGCGAGAAGAGCCGCGAAGTTCGCGACACCTCCCTGAAGGTTCCCCACGGCGAGTCCGGAACAGTCATTGGCGTACGCGTCTTTGACCGCGATTCCGATGATGAGCTGCCCCCGGGCGTCAACCAGTTGGTCCGTGTTTACGTAGCCAATAAGCGCAAGATCACCGATGGTGACAAGCTGGCTGGCCGTCATGGAAACAAGGGTGTTATCTCCAAGATCCTGCCGATCGAGGACATGCCGTTCCTGGCGGACGGAACCCCTGTGGACATCGTCCTGAACCCCTTGGGTGTTCCTGGTCGTATGAACGTTGGACAGGTACTGGAAATTCACCTCGGGTGGGTTGCCAAGACCGGTTGGAAGATTGAGGGCGAGCCGGAGTGGGTCAAGAACCTGCCCAACCTGCCGCGCGAAATCGGTCAGACCACCGTGGCTACGCCCGTGTTCGACGGTGCCCGTGAGGAAGAAATCTCCGGTCTGTTGGACTCCACCAATGTCACTCGCGACGGCGATCGCCTGATCGACTCTTCCGGAAAGACCCGTCTCTTTGACGGCCGTTCCGGTGAGCCGTTCCCGGATCCGATCTCCGTTGGTTACATGTACATCCTGAAGCTTCACCACTTGGTGGATGACAAGATTCACGCCCGCTCCACGGGACCGTACTCTATGATCACGCAGCAGCCGCTGGGTGGTAAGGCACAGTTCGGTGGCCAGCGCTTCGGTGAAATGGAAGTGTGGGCCCTGGAGGCCTACGGTGCGGCATACACCCTGCAGGAATTGCTCACCATCAAGTCGGATGACATTCACGGTCGCGTGAAGGTCTATGAGGCGATCGTCAAGGGCGAAAACATTCCCGAGCCTGGCATCCCTGAGTCATTCAAGGTGCTGATCAAGGAAATGCAGTCACTGTGCCTGAACGTGGAAGTACTTTCCACCGACGGAACCACGATTGAAATGCGTGAGCAGGATGAAGAAGTTTTCCGGGCTGCGGAAGAGCTGGGCATCGACCTTTCGAGGAACGAGCCGAACGCCATCGAAGAAGTTTAGTGGCGCACTAATTTCTTCGAGTACCCCGTAAGACATTCAGATTTAGAGAACAAGAGAGAACAGGGACCCTATGTCCAGCGAATCCTCCTTCGGCCTCATGCAGATCGGCCTGGCCACCGCGGATGACATCCGCGATTGGTCGCACGGTGAAGTCAAGAAGCCGGAAACCATTAACTACCGCACGCTCAAGCCTGAGAAGGACGGCCTCTTCTGCGAGAAGATCTTTGGCCCGTCCCGTGACTGGGAGTGCTACTGCGGTAAGTACAAGCGCGTACGTTTCAAGGGCATTGTCTGCGAGCGTTGTGGCGTGGAAGTTACTCGTGCCAAGGTGCGTCGTGAGCGGATGGGCCACATTGAGTTGGCTGCCCCGGTCACCCACATTTGGTACTTCAAGGGTGTTCCCTCCCGTTTGGGCTACCTCCTTGATCTGGCCCCGAAGGACCTTGAAAAAGTCATTTACTTCGCTGCCTACATGATCACCAGCGTGGACGAGGAAGCTCGCCACGAAGAACTGCCCAACCTGCAGGCCGAGCATGACCTGGAGAAGAAGCAGCTCGTTGATACCCGTGACTCGGATATCGCTACTGTTGCCCGTGACCTGGAGAACGAGCTTGCTCGCCTCGAGGGCGAGGGTGCCAAGGCCAACGAGAAGAAGAAGGCCCGCGATTCCGCGGACCGCCAGATGGCCAACATCCGCAAGCGTGCGGACGCTGAATTGGAGCGCCTGGAGCAGGTGTGGGATCGCTTCAAGAACCTGAAGGTTGCTGACCTGGAAGGCGACGAGGCTCTGTACCGCTCGTTGCGTGACAAGTACGGCATGTTCTTTGAAGGCTCCATGGGTGCCGAAGCTATCAAGAAGCGTCTTGAGAACTTTGACATGACCGCGGAGTCCGAGTTGCTGCGCGACATCATTGCCAACGGCAAGGGCCAGCGCAAGACCCGTGCGCTCAAGCGCCTCAAGGTTGTCAACGCGTTCCTCACCACCAGCAACTCCCCGTTGGGCATGGTGCTGGATGCCGTTCCCGTGATCCCGCCGGAACTGCGCCCGATGGTTCAACTCGATGGTGGCCGCTTTGCCACCTCGGACCTGAACGATCTGTATCGCCGCGTGATCAACCGCAACAACCGTCTGAAGCGTCTGCTGGATCTCGGTGCTCCCGAGATCATCGTGAACAACGAGAAGCGCATGCTCCAGGAAGCTGTGGACAGCCTCTTCGACAACGGGCGTCGTGGACGTCCGGTGACCGGGCCGGGTAACCGCCCGCTGAAGTCGCTCTCTGACATGCTCAAGGGTAAGCAGGGTCGTTTCCGTCAGAACTTGCTGGGTAAGCGCGTTGACTACTCCGGCCGTTCCGTTATTGTTGTTGGTCCTCAGCTGAAGCTGCACCAGTGTGGTCTGCCCAAGCAGATGGCTCTGGAACTCTTCAAGCCCTTTGTGATGAAGCGACTGGTTGACCTCAACCACGCTCAGAACATCAAGAGCGCCAAGCGGATGGTAGAGCGTTACCGCCCGCAGGTCTGGGACGTGCTGGAAGAAATCATCACCGAACACCCGGTGCTGTTGAACCGTGCACCAACTTTGCACCGTTTGGGTATCCAGGCCTTCGAACCGCAACTGGTTGAAGGTAAGGCTATTCAGCTGCACCCGCTGGTTTGTGGAGCGTTCAACGCTGACTTCGATGGTGACCAGATGGCAGTCCACCTGCCGTTGAGCCCTGAGGCACAGGCTGAGGCTCGCATCTTGATGCTGTCCTCGAACAACATCCTGAAGCCTTCGGACGGTCGCCCGGTGACCCTGCCTTCGCAGGATATGATCATCGGCCTGTACCACTTGACCACCAAGCGCGAAGGTTCGGTCGGCGAAGGCCGTATCTTCAGCACCCCGTCCGAGGCGATCATGGCTCACGACGCCGGTGTTCTTCACCTGAACTCTCAGGTAAAGATCCGCCTTGAAGGTTTTGTGCCGAACGCTGGTTGGGAAGCTCCTGAGGGCTGGGAGCCGGGTATGCCGGCTTTGGTCAAGACCTCACTGGGTCAGGTCATCTTCAACGAGACTCTGCCGGCTGACTACCCCTGGGTAGAAGAAGTTGCAGACAAGGGACAGCTCTCCGAGATCGTCAATGATCTTGCTGAGCGGTACCCGAAGGTCATCGTGGCTGCAACGCTGGACAACCTCAAGGATGCCGGTTTCTACTGGGCTACTCGCTCCGGTGTGACTGTTGCTATCTCGGATATTGAAGTTCCTAAAGAGAAGCCCGCCATTCTGGAACGCTTCGAGGCCAAGGCCGCGAAGGTGGAGTCCCAGTTCGACAAGGGTCTGATTGCTGACGAGGAACGTCGTCAGGAATTGATCGACATCTGGAACCAGGCAACCAACGAAGTTGCTGACGCGATGCGTGCCAGCCTGAGTGCTTCCAACACCATTAACCGGATGGTTTCTTCCGGTGCTCGTGGTAACTGGATGCAGGTTCGTCAGATCGCGGGTATCCGTGGTTTGGTGGCCAACCCTAAGGGTGAGATTATTCCTCGCCCCATCAAGTCCTCCTACCGTGAGGGCCTGTCGGTTCTGGAATACTTCATCGCCACGCACGGTGCCCGTAAGGGTCTTGCCGATACCGCTCTGCGTACCGCTAACTCGGGTTACTTGACCCGTCGTCTGGTGGACGTTTCCCAGGACGTTATTGTTCGCGAAGACGATTGCGGTACCGAGCGCGGGTTGACCATCCCGATTGCTGTGGCTGACGCCAACGGTGAGCTGACTCTGCACGAGGAGGTTGAGAACAGCGTCTACGCTCGTACCTTGGCCGCCGAGGTGACCGATTCCAAGGGCAACGTGCTGGCTGAAGTTGGTGCCGACGTCGGCGATGTTCTGATTGCGGAACTCTTCGCAGCTGGCGTTACTGAAGTCAAGGTCCGCTCCGTACTCACCTGTGAGTCCGCTGTTGGAACCTGCGCACTGTGCTACGGCCGCTCGCTGGCAACCGGCAAGACTGTGGACATCGGTGAGGCTGTCGGTATTATTGCCGCTCAGTCCATTGGTGAGCCTGGTACTCAGCTGACCATGCGTACGTTCCACACCGGTGGTGCTGTTTCAGCTAGCCGTGGCGAGGACATCACCCAGGGTCTGCCTCGTATCCAGGAGCTCTTCGAAGCTCGTACCCCGAAGGGCGTTGCGCCGATCGCTGAAGCGGCAGGTCGCATCACCATCGAGGAAACCGAGCGGGCTATGCGTCTGGTGCTCACACCGGACGATGGCACCGAAGAGATTGCCTACCCCGTGCTGCGCCGTGCGCGTCTGCTCGTCGCTGATGGCGATCGTGTAGAGGTCGGCCAGAAGCTGGTTGTGGGTGCTGTTGACCCGAAGCAGGTTCTGCGTATTCTTGGCCCGCGTGCCGCTCAGAAGCACCTCGTTGAGGAAGTTCAGGGCGTTTACCGCAGCCAGGGTGTGGGTATCCACGACAAGCACGTCGAGGTTATTGTTCGCCAGATGCTGCGTCGAGTCACGGTCATCGAGTCCGGTGAATCGGATCTGTTGCCCGGCGAGCTCGCCGAGCGCGGTCGCTTCGAGGCGGAGAACCGTCGCGTGGTGTCCGAAGGCAAGCAGCCGGCATCGGGTCGTAACGAGCTGATGGGTATCACCAAGGCTTCCTTGGCTACCGAATCCTGGTTGTCTGCAGCATCCTTCCAGGAGACCACCCGCGTTCTGACGCAGGCGGCCATGGAAGGCAAGAGCGATCCGCTGTTGGGCCTGAAGGAAAACGTGATCATCGGTAAGTTGATCCCGGCCGGAACCGGTCTACCGCGCTACACCAACGTCACGGTGGAGCCGACAGCAGAGGCCAAGGCCAACCTGTTCACAGGTCCTAGCGCGTTCAGCGACTTCGACTATGCAGGCACGGGCGGAGACCTTTCACCTGAGTTCCATGCCATCCCCTTGGATGACTACGATCTGGGTGCGGGATTCTCTAACTAGTTCCTGCTCTAGCTCAAGCACTGCGGCGGCCACTCACCTTTG
>JABBNV010000009.1:24428-25544 GCA_019352125.1 Acidobacteriota bacterium
GGCCGCCGTCGTCTTCCCATTGGGAGTCACGGGGAGCCCATGATAGGCTAGTGACTAATTGTTAGTGTGGCAGTGGATTGATTCCGGGTTGCAGGGTCCTTGTGCAACGAATGCCACATTTTTGCATGCCTAGGTTCGGTCGGGAATGGGATAGTAAAAAACATTCCGCAGCTCCTGCCTGCATGACGACCACAGCATTGCCTACGTTGCCCCGGGCCATGGATTCGCTTAGTGCGAGTCCACCAATGGCCCAATGAACAGCCAGGCCCTGCACACCAGAATCATCTAAAGAAGAAAAAACGGAGAACACGAAAGTGCCTACGATTAACCAGCTGGTCCGCAAGGGCCGGTCCCCCAAGGTCTCCAAGACCAAGGCCCCCGCGCTGAAGGGTAGCCCCATGCGCCGCGGTGTCTGCACCCGCGTTTACACCACTACCCCCAAGAAGCCGAACTCGGCTCTGCGTAAGGTTGCCCGTGTTCGCCTCAATGGTGGCATCGAAGTAACCGCCTACATCCCCGGCGTCGGCCACAACCTGCAGGAGCACTCCATTGTGCTGGTGCGCGGTGGTCGCGTGAAGGACCTTCCAGGTGTTCGCTACAAGATTGTCCGTGGTGCCCTTGATACCCAGGGTGTCAAGAACCGCAAGCAGGCTCGCAGCCGCTACGGCGCAAAGATGGAGAAGAAGTAATATGCCTCGCAAGGGTCCGGCCCCGAAGCGGCCGCTAGTTGTAGATCCCGTATACGGCTCCCCGTTGGTCACTCAGTTGATCAACAAGGTGCTCGTTGACGGCAAGAAGTCCACCGCAGAGCGCATTGTTTACGGCGCACTCGAAGGTGCCCGTGAAAAGAGCGGCGGCGATCCTGTTGCAGCTCTGAAGAAGGCGATGGAGAACATCAAGCCGAGCCTTGAGGTTAAGTCCCGCCGTGTTGGTGGCGCCACCTACCAGGTTCCGGTTGAGGTTAAGCCGGGCCGCCAGACCGCTTTGGCGTTGCGCTGGTTGGTTGGTTACTCCAAGGCTCGCCGCGAGAAGACCATGACTGAGCGTCTCCGCAACGAGATCCTGGATGCGTCCAATGGCCTCGGTGCCGCTGTGAAGCGTCGCGAGGACACGCAC
>JABBNV010000010.1:0-2654 GCA_019352125.1 Acidobacteriota bacterium
GCCACTTTGCGAGACGCCTTCAAAATTGAGACGACGCTCAATCCTGTCCACGCGGGCCGCCATACCTCGCGTGGTCGATTCCGCCGCGGGCAAGAGCAAGCGTGCGCACAACAGTTCCAAGTGCAGACGTGGGGAGGTTGCCCCAGTCATCTCTGTCAAGGCGGAGTTGGCAATGTCCGCCGAGCGGGACAATTCTGAGGCTCCTAGTTGACCTGCCTGCGTCTGCATGCGGGAAATCTGGTCGTCCGGCATGCCGCGCAAAATAGCGTGAGCGCTTTCGGGAACGGCTTGAACAATGATGAGGTCGCGGAAGCGCTCCAGCAGATCCTCAACGAAGCGCCTCGGATCAAGACCCGTTTGGATCACCCGATCCACAGCCTTGAAGACGGTAGCCGAGTCATTGGCGGCCAAGGCATCAACAACGTCGTCCAGCAAGGACGCATCCGTGTAGCCCAGCAGGGATACCGCCATCGGATAGTCCAGTCCGGCCGAACCAGCACCTGCCATCAGCTGATCAAGTACGGAGAGCGAATCGCGCACAGAACCGCCGCCAGCTCGCACCACTAGTGAGAGAACGCCGGGCGCTACGGCAACCTGCTCCTGTTCACACATGCGTGACAGATAGGCCAGCAGAGGCTCCGGCGGAACCAGTCTGAATGGATAGTGGTGGGTACGGGAGCGAATGGTTCCAATGACCTTGTCCGGCTCCGTGGTGGCGAAGATGAACTTGATATGTTCAGGGGGCTCTTCCACGATCTTCAGGAGAGCGTTGAACCCAGCCGAGGTGACCATGTGCGCTTCGTCAATAATGAAGATTTTGTAGGTGTCACGGACGGGGGCAAAGGTGGCCCGTTCTCGCAAATCCCGCGCGTCGTCTACTCCACCGTGACTGGCGGCGTCGATCTCAATAACATCCAGCGAGCCAGAACCGCCCCGAGCCAACTCGATGCAGCTCGGGCATTTCCCGCAGGGTGTAGCGGTGGGCCCCTCCTTGCAGTTGAGGCAACGAGCCAGAATTCGAGCAGAGGTTGTCTTGCCGCAACCGCGTGGTCCGGAAAAGAGGTACGCGTGGTTGACTCGATTTTTGTCCAACGCGGCCATCAGGGGCGCCGTGACGTGCTCTTGCCCGATCACGTCAGCAAACGAGTCAGGCCGATACCGGCGGTACAGGGCAGTTGGAGCGCTCACAAGAGAAACCCTATCTGGTGCCACTGACATTGGGCATGCCTGTTGGCTGCTTGGTGGAAAACTTAAAGACCCCCCATGCACCCGCCAGAGCCCGCTTACCCTTGCTACCTTCCGGTCCTGGGGGAGTTCACAGGGTGACGCCACATGAGGGGCCGCCGTCTACTTTACCCGATTTTTACTTCGAGCAAATGCACCGGCAACGGGGGCGCGGAATCGGCTGAGTATTACCGCATGACGGCGGGTGCAGCCCCGAAAGGAAAATCTTGACAATTTAGGCGGAAGTTATTGCCTGTTGGTAACTGATGCGATTAGATATGTGTAACGAACATTTGACACATATGTCAAAATGAGGGGTGTTCGTAACTTCAAGGAGAAAATTCGTGAAGAAATTCCTTGGCGCCGCGGGCGCCATTTTGCTTGCAGTAGGGGTCATGACCGCCGTTGGTCAGCCTGCACAGGCCATTCCAGTGATGCAGTTGCACGCTGAGAAAGTGTGTAGTGACACTCCGGCTCCTAGCTATGCCACGTGTTATGCGCAAAAACTTGTCACCAGCAACGGAAATACACCTAGTACGTCCACTCCGCCGGCAAGCGGCCTTACCCCGGCTCAACTGCAGGACGCTTACAAGTTGACGGGGCTCAAATCCGGTGGCCGAACGGTGGCCATCGTGGATGCGTATGGTTACCCCAACTTGGAACGCGACCTAGGTGTGTATCGCTCCCACTTTGGGTTGAGCGCCTGCACGGTTGCCGACGGCTGCCTGAAAATCATGAACCAGACGGGCGGCACCAGCCTCCCGGCCACTGATGTTGGTTGGGCTGGGGAACAAGCCCTTGATGTGGATGCAGTTTCTGCGGCATGCCCCGATTGCAAGATCGTAGTAGTTCAGGCGAAAACAGCCAGCTTCGCCAACTTGGGCGCGGCCGTAGTCACTGCATCCAAGCAACCGGGCGTCGTGGCCATTTCCAATAGCTATGGTGGATCCGATGCGTCCGATGCCACGTATAGCAAGTACTACAAGTTCTCCGGCATTGCCGTGACGGCATCCACGGGGGACAACGGATACCAGGGCGCATCGTACCCAGCGTCGTCGTCGTATGTGACCGCGGTTGGCGGCACCTCCCTCAATAGGGCCACCGGCACCACGCGAGGCTGGACCGAGTCCGTGTGGGACGGTGCCGGATCCGGTTGCTCCACATTGAACGCGGCTCTGCCGGCTGCTGCAGCATTCAATACGGGATGCTCCGGACGCGCGATGGCGGACGTTGCAGCTGCGGCAGATCCCAGCAACGGCGGGATGGCGGTGTACTACCCCACTAGCGCTAGCGCCTCCACCTGGGCGCAGTTTGGCGGAACCAGTGAAGCCTCGCCCATTATCTCGTCCGTCTACGCGCTCTCCGGTAACACCTCCGGAACTGCGAACGCCATTCCCTACGCCCACTCGAGCGCACTCTACGACGTCACT
>JABBNV010000010.1:2664-8207 GCA_019352125.1 Acidobacteriota bacterium
CACTAGCGGTAACAACGGTTCCTGCCCCACAACACAGTGGTGCACTGCTCGCTCTGGCTGGGACGGCCCCACTGGGCTGGGAACTCCCCACGGGGCTGGTGGATTCTAAATTCGACGAGCGTCATATCCGGGCATGGGTGCACATAACGAGATTTGTTTGGTATTGTTGTCACAGTGGTTTGACATTACTGTTAGGTAGCAAGCAGTGATTCGTTGAACACGGGATGTCCGGTAGGACGGCTCCGAGCTCGGTCCAAGTCTGCGGACCGCGTGTAACAAGGGTGATTGGGTTTGAACGGGGCTCAATCACCCTTGTTGCGTCCGCGGGGGTGCGCGGGCTGCAGCGCCGATTCGGTGGATGAGCTTGACATCGGGTATCCTAGAATCTGCCCATTGCGGGTAACACTGGAGAATTCGCCTAGCGGCCTATGGCGCACGCCTGGAACGCGTGTTGGGTTCACGCCCTCGGGGGTTCAAATCCCCCATTCTCCGCGTTTTACCGATGTTCTCGAGCAGTTATTGGAGACATCGCCAAAATGCCCCCGATCTACAGCGGATCGGGGGCATTTTGTTTCGTCAGGGACGTTGCTAACGTGCGGGCGCCAACCAGACGGTGGTCTCTGCAGGCAGTACGGTACCGGCTGCCAGTACGGAATCCGGTTCCAGTCCTGCCGGTGGAAGAGCGGCGCTGCTGAGGACGACGACGGCGCCCTCAGATTTCGCGGGCATGGGAAGTTCCTGGGAGCTAAAGTTGGCAACTACCTGCCAGCCATTAGGACGCGCAAAGTGCAACACGCCTGCCGCGACGTCCGCATCGGTACCCAGCCACTCCAGCGCTTCCTGCGACTGCAAGCTGCGACGTGCCGCAAGAGCGGACCGGTAGAGCTCCAGAGTGGAGCCAGCGGCGCCGGACTGCCGGCCCACAGCGTGCTGACCAAACCATCCCGGCTGGGGGAGCCATGTGCTGGCCGTGCCGTCATTGAACCCGAAGGTTGGGCCCTCGACGGTCCATGGCAGGGGCACACGGCATCCGTCGCGCCCCTTCTGCTTGTTACCGGTGCGGGCCCACATCGGATCCTGCAGGACTTCGGCAGGAAGCTCTGCAACCTCAAAGAGGCCCAACTCTTCGCCCTGATACATGTATGCGCAGCCGGGAAGCGCCAGCATGACCAAGGTGGCCGCCCTGGCGCGTCGAAGGCCCCGCACTGGGTCAATCGGCGGTGTGGTGCCGTTGGAGAGCAGCCACGCTTCCTGATCCTCGATGGTGAATCCATCGGGCAGCCCATACCGGGACGCGTGCCGAACCACGTCATGGTTGGAGAATACCCAGGTCGAAGAGGCACCGGAGGCGGCGGCCTCGCTTAGGCACTTGGCAATAGTGCTGTGGAATTCCGCCGCGTCGAAGTGCGCCAACAACAAATCGAAGTTGAATGCTTGGCCAAGTCCCGTGGGTCGAGCGTAGAGAGACTGCCGGTCGGGGAAGGGGACCCAAGCCTCAGCTACGGCGGTCCGTGGCGGGTCATATTCGTTAAGGACTGTGCGCCATTGCGCAAAAATCTCATGGACGTCGTCGCGGTCAAAGAGCGGATCGCTGCCGTCGTCGACCTTGATTTCAAGCTCAGGCTTGGATCGTAGTGGTTTGGACATATCCTTCGCCAATGCGTGAGCAACGTCTACGCGGAAGCCATCTACACCCCGATCACACCAGAAGCGCAACGTGGTGAGGAAGTCCTCGCGAACTTCGGGGTTATCCCAATTCCAGTCGGGCTGTTCCGACGCAAAGAGGTGCAGGTACCACTGGCCGGCGATGGCAGTGCCGTCCGCCATGTCCGCCGTGACGCGAGTCCAGGCAGGTCCGCCAAAGTGTGACTGCCAGTCCGACGGCGGCAGTTCCCCGTTCTCTCCAGCGCCATCGACAAAGTGGTAGCGGGCGCGCTCGGGTGAACCGGGCTGGGACCGCAAGGCATCCTGGAACCAGACGTGCCGGTTAGAGGAATGATTGGGCACAATATCAACAATGACGTTGATGCCTGCACCGTGGGCGGCAGTCATCATGGCATCAAAGTCAGCAAGAGAGCCTAGCCGTGGGTCCACATTGCGGTAGTCGTCCACGTCGTAACCACCGTCGGCCAAGGCAGACGGGTAGAACGGGCTGAGCCAGATCGCGTCAACCCCCAGTTCCTTCAAATAGGGGATTCGAGAGGTCACACCGGGGAGGTCGCCTAGACCGTCATTATTGTTGTCAGCGAAGCTACGGGGATAGATCTGGTACACGGCAGCCTGACGCCACCAATTTGGGTCCTGATTGCTCATGTGATGAGTACTCTCTGCTGGGCGATACATTCAAAAGTTTGGCGATTCGCTACGATACTGCATCCGCTGTAATTATCACTGCTGTTTCGGGGCGGAGTGTTGGTGCCTGCAGGCCAGCGGTGGCCAAATATTGCCCTGACAACACGAATTCAGCAGTACCCATTTGGACCCGGTAGCGGCGCTCTGGAAGTAAGCCGGGAAGGGGGACAGGGTCTGCAGGCGCCGTGATGCTGGCGCTGCGTTGGGTGAGCACATACACGGCTCGTGTTCCATCTTGGGCTACGACGCCACGCACATCCTGTGCGGGGTCCGGTAGGTCCGCATGAACACTCGTGCCGGTGTGAAACAGGTGGCGATTTACCTTATGAAAACTGACCCACTCCGCCACTAATGCGCGCTGGGCATCGTCCAAAGTAGAGATGTCCCATTCGATCCCGTAGTGGCCAAACATTGCCGTTGCGGCTCGGAAATCCAGGCTATGTGTGCGGGATGTAGAGTGCGACGACGGCCCTGCGATATGTGCGCCCATGAGTTCGTAGGGCACTAGCAGGCCCGTATAGGCTTGGTTGTCCAGGCGCTCTAGCGGGTCGATGCAATCGCTGGTCCAGATGCGGTCCGTGTGCTCCAGGACGCCCAGATCAACGCGTCCTCCACCGGATGCGCAGGATTCGATTTCCAAGCCAGGGTGTGCGGCCTTGAGCGCATCCATCAGACGATAGGTGGCCAGGGTTGTTTCGTGAACCACCGGTGTTCCGGTGTGACCAATGGGCTCCAGCAGATCCCTGTTGTGATCCCATTTGATGTAGTCAATCGCGTTGTCAGTGAGGACTTGGTTGATGGCGGAAAACAGGTAGTTCCAGCATCCTTGGTCCGCCAGATTGAGCACATGCTGATCTCTAGCCGTCACCGGCCAGCGGTCCCCGGGGTGCAGGATCCATTCCGGATGCTTCCGGGCCAAATCACTATCCAGATTCACCATTTCCGGCTCAAACCACAGCCCAAATTGCAGGCCCAGGCCCTTGACGTGGTTAATCAACGGAGTGAGGCCGTCGGGCCAAACTGTGGAGTCCACCTGCCAGTCACCCAGGCCAGCCTTGTCATCGCGCCTGCCCAGGAACCAGCCATCGTCCAGCACGAAGCGTTCAACGCCCACGGCAGCCGCCGCATCGGCAATGGATTTCAACCGGTCCAGATCGTGGTCAAAGTAGACGGCTTCCCAGCTATTGAGCGTTACTGGCCGGGGGGTTGTTGGATGCGTCGGCCGCGCACGGAGCTCCGTGTGGATGCGAGCCGCCAGCGCATCCAAGCCTTCTCCCCAGGAAGCTACGGCCCATGGGGAACTGTAGGAGGAAGCAGGCTGCAACCGGATCTCCCCGGGTGCCAGGTGCTCCTGAGCCACCAGGAACTTCTCGGCAGTGCTTGCTCGTTCGGCGCGCAGTTCATAGTTGCCGCTGAACGCTACGTGAACGCCGTGGACCAGACCTGAGCGAAAACCGAAGCCGCTGGTTCCCGCGAGCATGAGCAGGGTGGCATCCAGCCCCGGCCGGCCTCTCCGACTTGTCCGCACATGTGCTCCCACGGTGAGGGGCCTGCGTTGCGGCGAGCGTTCTTTCAAGTGCCTTCCGGTAGCATCCAGCACTTCATTGGCCGAGGCTGGAAGTGGAAAGAACATCCTTAGCGCAGTGACCTCATAGGCGGCTGAACCTGTGTTGGTCAGCGTGTGGCGCTGCCGGAACAAGCCGGCGCCAGTCACCTCAAGCTCCGTCAAAAGGGATAGCCCGGTGGCCTTGTCCTCTGCCTGGATGCGCAGAGTAGTGCCCTGTTGGGTGGCGCTCCTTAACTCAAAAAGCGGGTAGGCGTCGCGGCCGGCGCGGTGGCCCTCGAGCCCCGGCGTGGCCTGCCACCCGTTGGATTCCAGCGGAAGAACGGTGAGGCGTGCTGGTATGTCGAGGCCGCCGGATACCACCGGGGGAACCGTGCTTTGCGCCATGGAGACGAGATCCGTGGCATCTAGGCCGTTGAGCTCGGAGCCCCAGTAGAGCACAACGGGCATGCCGGGCCCGGAGGCGTCCACGATAACCGAGGTGCCGCCTTGCTGGAGGTGAAAAGTAGTTTGTGCATTGTGCTGGATATCGCCGTGAGCCATGGGTTATTTTTATGTTGAAAATAAAAGGGTGTCAAGAGTTTTTTACGAGCTGGGTCAGAGATGAAGGGGAGGAATCATGCGCCAACCGAGAGACCCGACGGCGGAGCTAGCCAGAGCAGTACTGATGCATGGCCCCATCTCGAGAGCCGAGTTGGGGGAAATGTTGGGCCTTTCGCTGCCAAGCTTGAGCCGGCTGGGCAAACCGCTGCTGGAGGCCGGGATCCTGGTCCAGGCCCCACAGCAGAGTAGCGGCGTGGGGCGTCCCGTGCGATACCTGGATGTTCGTGCCGATGCTGAACAAATTATCGGTATTAAGGTCACTGCCACCGAAGCCACCGGGGTGCGCACGGACATGCGGGCCCGTGTGGCTGAGTCAGCTGTCCGGAGGCTAAGTGGCACCCAAGTGGCCCAGGTAGTCGACACAATAGATGAACTCGTAGCCGAGTTGACCCCTGCCGGCCAGTCCATGTCACACGTCGGGGTCAGTCTGGGCGGTGAGGTTGACGCCAACGGCACCGTGCTGCGTGCTCCCTTTCTGGGATGGCAGAAGGTCAATTTTGCCCATGAACTGGCTCAGGCACTGGGCGTACCGGTAGCTGTGGAAAATGATCTTGTTGCCTTGGCCGTAGCGGAACAGTGGTTTGGCCTGGGCAAGGAGCGTGACAATTTTGCCGTGATCACGGTGGGGGCCGGGGTGGGCTATGCCTTAGTGATCAACGATTCGGTGGTGGCTCCTCCCGACGCGGGGCTGGGCCTGATTGGTCATTTGCCGTTGATCCCTGATGGCCCACTGTGCTCCCTAGGGCATCGAGGGTGCGCCTCTGCCGTCCTTTCTTCCGGGGGAATGTGCAGGTACTTAGAGCAGCTCACTGGCCGCACAGCGACGTATCCGGAGTTGCTGGACCTTGCGCACGGTGGTGATAAATCTGCGGTGGCAGTAATTCAGTTGGCAGCCAGGGCTCTGGGTCAGCTCATAGCTAACGCGGCCAATCTCACCATGGTCAATGATGTGGTGGTATCCGGAGAGGGTTCGGATTTCATCGGATTGGTGCGGGCTACGGTGGATGCAAGTCTTGCTGCTGGC
>JABBNV010000010.1:8217-18910 GCA_019352125.1 Acidobacteriota bacterium
TGCTGGCCGTGATCCATTGGCCCAGCAAGTGCGTTGGAAGGTGCGTGAAACAGGTTTTTGCGAGTGGGCGCAGGGCGCGGCAGCGGTGGCCGTTCAACGGCACGTGTCGATGGGCGTAGGGTTATTGCATGAGCAATCTCTATGACATTCCACTCACCCTGACGGACGGCACGGCTACTGACTTTGGCCGGTTCAAAGGCAAAGTGGTCCTAGTGGTCAACGTCGCGTCAAAGTGCGGGTTCACACCACAGTATGAAGGGCTCGAGAAGTTGTATAAGACGTTCCAAAAGGACGGGTTTGAGATCCTGGGTGTGCCGTGCAACCAGTTTGCTGGTCAAGAACCGGGTACTGATTCCGAGATTGAAGAATTCTGCCAGGTCAACTTTGGCGTCACCTTCCCGCTGACTAAGAAGGCGAACGTGCGCGGAAAGGATCAGCATCCCCTGTACGCGGAGCTGACCAAGTTCAAAACCGGAATTCTGCCAGGGCTCATCAAGTGGAATTTTGAGAAGTTTTTGATTAGCGCCGACGGTGAGATCCTAGCTCGATTCGGGTCCAAAGCTGAGCCGGAATCAAAGGAAATTGTGGGAGCTGTAGAGCAAGCCTTGGCAGCTGCTGCCGCCTAGGCGACGCTTACTGGCTCATCGCCTTGCGCCACGCGGCAAGAAAGGCTGCCCCGGCATCGTCGTGAATAACATCCGCGCCCAAGCCTAGATCTGCAGCAGTGAGCACCGGATACGGCTTGACGGGAACGCCGTCTGCTGGCCGGACGTCCACGTGCTTCACATCGTGGTCATTGTGGTGCAGCCAGTCAGCCATGGCGTAGTCAGTGCGGGAGTCTCCCACCGTGCGCCAGCTCTGCGGAGTGATGCCCTCTTGGGCCAACAGTTCGACGGCGCGGCTGGCCCCTAAGTCTTTACCCAACCGTACAGACTCGATGTCTGTGGAAATGATGGTGGGGTCTAGCCGAAAGGCTGCGTCGGCCATGGCATCATCGGAGCCACTAGCGTGGTGGTCCAAAATGGCGCCGACCAGCTGGTGCGTGGACATCAGCTTCAAGGCGTCCGCGTCGAAGAGGCGTTGCTGCGCCAAATATTCGTCACTGCTGACAGCGAGTTGCTGTTCCACCGAAACCATGGCGCGCTTGGTTTCATCGAAAAACATGTGACTCGCGTAGTCTTCTGCCACCAGCCGCCGAATATCAGTTGCATAGTCACCGGGCACGCTCAGCGAATCATCAATGTGAACAGTGCCTGCGCCGTCGTTAGTGAAGTTGAACCAGACGGCGCCCTTTTCACACACGGCGTGGATGGTGACTCCGGGAGCGATCCCGGCGGCCTGCATTGGCATCATCACCTGTTCCCGAATAAAGGAATCGGATCTACCTGTGTTGAAAACGATGGGAACGCCCTGTGACGCGAGCCCCAGCAGGTCCGCAATAATGCCTGGCTGTACTCGTCGAGTCACCGGGCTTGCCACTGGACCATCAACATCAAGGAGCAGGGCAAGGCGTGGATTCTTAGGCATAGGTTGATCATTTCATCGCCTAGCGTTCTGCGCCTAGTCGGGGGATGGAAGAGCGGTCGAAACAAGGAAACTAGAACGATCGCGTAACCATTTGGCATCGGCAGCGCGCGCTACCGAGTCATAAGTTCCCAACTTCGCTCTAACTCTTTAGGCTGGTGAAGTGATATTCAAAGCAGTTGGCGATACCCGCCCTTACCCGGACCACGGCTTTAACACGCCCAAGGACTGGGCGGCCGTGGCGCCGCGCCAGGTGCGGCTCGCTGACTTGACCACCACCAAAAGCACGCTGGATCTTGAGGCGCTGTTGGCGGAGGACTCGACGTTTTTTGGTGATTTGTTTCCCCACGTAGTGCAGTGGAAGAACGCTCTTTATCTGGAAGACGGGTTGCATCGGGCGGTGAGGACGGCCCTGCACCAACGCACGATTTTGCACGCTCGCGTGTTGGTCATCGATGACTGACACTTCGGGGCGGGGGATCATCCCGCCGCGCCCGCCACTGCCGCCCAAACAGCTCAAGGCTGCCCAAAAGCGCGAGGCAAGAGCTCGTGCCAAGGAACAGCTACGCGCCGTCAAGCGTGCTGATCGAGCGGAAAAGAAAGCTGCCCGTTCTGACCAAGCGCACTTTCACGGCCACTCGGTTATTTCCAGTGCCGACCTGCGTCAAGTTTTCACTGATGAGGACCGTGTGGAAGATCCGGTGAGGTTTCGTCACCAGCTCACGCACGGGGTAACTCTCACCGTGTTGGTGGGGATAGTGGTGGTGGGTGTGGTGCTGGCCCTGTTGGTATGGAAGGGCTACATCAAGTTGCCCGAGCCGGTGACTACGGCACAGGCCACCAATTCCAGCAATTGCCCCTCCGCAACGTTTGACCTCATGGCAAACAAGGAAGTTTACGTCAACATCTACAACGCGACGGGACGCGACGGGCTGGCGGCCTCGGTTGCTGCAGAGCTGAAGCAGCGTGGATATCAGGTGGGGACAGTAGGAAACAAAAAAATTGCGTCTTCGGCTGCCGCTGTAATTAGCGCTGGTTCTGCGGGACAAGCGGCGGCGTTCAACCTCCAGGGCACCATCGCTGAGACCAAGTTTGTCCCGGACACACGCAGTGACAGCACTGTTGATCTTTACCTGACCAGCGGTTTTACCGCTCTTGTAGATGCTAATAACATCTCCAAGGCGGGCGGCAAGCTATCCTGCTCTGAACCTGCTGCCTCTTCCGCCCCTTCTGGGTCAGCTTCAGCTACTCCGTAGCGATGCGGACTGGCCGTCCCTCGCCGTCAAACACGGCGCCTACACCCGCCTGAATAAAGCGCACCGTGGCCTCACCGTGCAGGGCCAACTCTTCCTCCGAGGTTCCGCCCGTGCGGCTGGCACTCGCCGAGAGAGAGCCGTGGATCAGCTGCGTCAACGCTGCTACATCCGCCGGAGGCAGATAACCCTGGTCAATACCGTCACGCAAAATAGTGGTCAGGAGCTGGTTGAGATCGCCCACATGATCGGACAACCGCGCATAGGAATCAGCAGACAGGACGGAACTCATGGCCGGCCCGGGTGGCAAATGACGCCGCGCCAGATCCACTATCTGCGCCCGAACATACACGGCCAGCTGGTCTACGGGATTGTCTGCCTGAGCCAGTTCAGCACGGAGCTCGTTGAGAAATCTGTCCGTTTCATCCAAGGCGTAGGCAACCAGCAGCTGCTCCAGATCTGCGAAGTAGTTGTACACCGCGGTCCGGCCCACACCAGCCTTGCGTGCAACATCCGTCATGGTCAGTCCGGGCAGCCCGTGGCTAAAAAGTAGTTCTCCAAACGCAGCGAGGATCTTTCCTTGCGTCAGTTCACGTTGTGCCGCGTTGGTAGGAGCAGCGATTCGTGGCATAGAGACACTTTACCGTGAATTGTCACCAAAGTGCTTCAAAGAGCCCTCTTAGCTCTCCTGAGAGAAGGCTGCGTCGAAGGATTGTTGTGCTGGGGGGAAGTTGAACTTCTTGAGCGCGGCCAGAGCTTCGGGAGCTCCGTGCAGCCTGTCCATGGAGGCGTCTTCCCATTCAACGGAGATGGGTCCGTCATAGCCGATGGCGCTCAGTGCGCGGAAGGAGGATTCCCAGGGAACATCTCCTCTGCCAGCGGAGACAAAGTCCCACCCGCGTCGCGGATCGCCCCACGCCAGGTGTGAACCCATGACGGTATTCCTACCGGTGGGGCGCAGCTTGGTGTCCTTGCAATCTACGTGGTAAATCCGGTCCTTGAAGTCCCAGATAAAGGAGACGGGATCGATTCCTTGCCACATGAAGTGGGAGGGATCCCAGTTGAGGCCGAACGCTTCTCGATGACCGATGGCTTCCAACGTTCGCACGGTGGTCCAATAGTCGTAGGCGATCTCGGAGGGGTGTACCTCGTGGGCAAATCTCACCCCACACTCGTCAAAAACATCCAAAATCGGGTTCCAACGGTCAGCGAAATCCTGGTATCCAGCATCAATGACTGACTGTGGTACCGGCGGGAACATGGCCACGTACTGCCAGATAGAGGAGCCGGTGA
Source organism: Acidobacteriota bacterium (assembly GCA_019352125.1). Classification (GTDB taxonomy): domain Bacteria; phylum Actinomycetota; class Actinomycetes; order Actinomycetales; family Micrococcaceae; genus JABBNV01. The sequence continues at coordinate 12,288 of JABBNV010000010.1, forward strand.
AACCAACAACTGTCTTTACCCCCAGTGCCTTAGCCAACCGGGCAGTGTTCTTGAGTTCTTCGGCCGCCCGCTGCCTTACGCCTTCCGGGTCACCATCGCCCCACACCCGCGGGCCCACGATGGCTTGGTGGCGGAAGTCGATGGGATCATCACACACAGCCTGCCCCTTCAGGTGATTGGAGATCGCCCAGACCTTCAAGTTGTACTTCGCCAAGACGTCCAGTTTGCCCTGAATGTACTCTGCGTCGTCCCAGCGCCACGCGTCCAGATGATCGCCCGAGACAGCTATCTCCAGACCGTCGTAGCCCCATTCGGAGGCGAGCCGAGCTACCTCTTCGAAGGGCAGATCTGCCCATTGGCCGGTGAACAGTGTGTACGGGCGGGTCATTAGCTGGCTCCTACTGGCAGTTGATTGACGGCAATACTGGTGCCGCGCTGGGCATGGGATTCTTCGATGGCAGCCAGTACGCGCTGAACGGCAAGGCCGTCAGCGAACGACGGCGTTGGCTGGGTTTGGGTGGCGATGTTGAGCAAGAAGTCGCGGGCCTGGTTGGTAAATGAATCTGCCCAGCCCAACATGTGCCCCTGAGGCCACCAATTCTCCAGATACGGGTGTTGCGGTTCGGTGGTCAAGATAGTGCTGAACCCCTGGGTTTGGATGGGTCGGCTTCTGTCGAAGAATTCAAGTTCGTTGAGCCGCTCCAGATCAAACTTCAGAGCGCCCCCGGTCCCGTATATCTCTATCTGGAGTGCATTCTTCCGCCCCAGAGCCACCCTCGAAACGTCCACTGAGGCAACCACACCACTGGCCATGGTGAGGGTTGCCCAGGCTGCATCGTCAACGGTGACCTCGCCCCGACGTGATCCATCAGGGAACGGACGTGAGGGAGTGAAAGTGTGCAACCTTCCGCTCACTTCGCGCACGGTGTCACCAAGCAGAAATTGCACCTGATCGATAGTGTGCGAGGCGATGTCCCCCAACGCTCCGGACCCAGCTTTGTTCCTATCCAAGCGCCAGGTCAGCGGAGCTTCCGGGTCGGCCAACCAGTCTTGCAGATAGGAGGCTCGCACCTGCCGGACTTCACCCAGGGCGCCGTCTGCAATGAGCTGCCGCGCCAGCGCGAGTGCCGGAACCCGCCGGTAGGTGAACCCAACCATGGACAGCACCCCAGCGGCAGCCGCTGTTTCTGCGGCCGCGGCCATAGCTTCCGCTTCCGCCACTGTATTGGCCAGGGGCTTCTCAACCAATACATGTTTGCCCGCCTCAAGAGCAGCAATAGCCATCTCTGCGTGGAGCCAGCCGGGGGAGCAAATATCCACAATGTCTACATCGTCGCGTTCAAGTACACTGCGCCAATCCGTGGAGGCCTCTGCCCAGCCAAAGTGCTGGGCAGCAGACAGCGTCCGTGCCTGATCCCGCCCCACGAGTACCACCTGGTTGTACTGTGGAACATCAAAAATCTTGCCAACATTCCGCCACGCGTTGGAATGGGCCTTGCCCATAAACGCGTGGCCAATAGTGGCGACGCCCAAGGGGCGGGAGTCAGAGCTGGACATTGGCATACCTTAGAGGGTTGAGGCTTTTGGATCCCAGTCAACAGGCAACGGGGTTGCCGCTTCTGCAGTGCTGGAAAGCTCGACAAAAGCGCCGGTATCGATGGATTCTGCGATGGAGACCATGGCGTCGAGGACGTGGAAGGCCATCTTGCCCTGTGCCCGGTGGGGTACTCCAGCGCGGATGGCGCGAGCCATCTCCAGCACTCCGGTGCCACGCGATGAAGTAGAACCGGTGGCAGCAATTACCTCCGGCTCAGTGCTTCCCCGCCGCGTGAGCGTGATGGCGCCGTCGAACATGTTGGGGTCCGGGAACGCAATGGTGGCCTCGGTGCCGTTAACCTCTACGAAACCGGTGCGGTTGAGGTTTGAATCGAAGCTGAAAATGCTCTGCGAAGATTCACCTCCGGCAAACTGGGCAATGGCGCTGACATGGCTGGGAACCGTAACGTCGAATTCCTCCCCAGCCCTGGGGCCGGAGCCAATGACACGTTTTTCACGTGACTTGGAGCCGAAAGCAGCCACCTTGGTAATGGCACCAAACGTCTGCACCAGTGTGGTCAGGTAGTACGGCCCAATATCAAAGAGGGGTCCGGCGCCTTCCTGGAACAAGAAGGCTGGGTTGGGGTGCCACGATTCGGGCCCGGGGGACTGCATGAGTGTCAGCGCGGTCAGCGGGGTGCCAATATCTCCGGCGGCAATGACGCGCAGGGCTGTCTGTAGCCCTGCACCCAGGAAAGTATCCGGGGCGCAACCCAGGCGAAGCCCAGCCGCATCAGCAGTCGCCAGCAATGCGGCGCCACTTTCACGGTCAAGGGAGAACGGTTTTTCCGTCCATACATGCTTTCCCGCTTTGACGGCGGCGGTAGCGATCTCTACGTGGGCTGCAGGCGTGGTGAGGTTGACAATGATTTCAACATCCGGGTGGTTGAGTGCTGCATCCACACCGCCGGAGGACGGAATTGAAAATTCTGCGGCGCGGGCAGCCGCTGATTCCTCGAAGAGGTCCGCCACCACGTGCACCTTGACATCCGGGAAGGAGATGAGGTTGGTGAGGTATTCCTTGCTGATGACGCCGGCACCAATGATGCCTACGCCTACGGGCCCAGTCTTGGCCATAGTTACTTTCCTGCCTTCAGGTAGTTGAGGCTGTCTGTCACGGCAGTGAAGATGTCACCAGTGAAGTCGTCCAACTCCACCACGCCAACTTCCAATGAGGGTACGGCGGCCAGTACGTCCCAGATCGGCATCTTGCCACTGCCCACTGCCACTTGATCAGTATCGACCTTGGTGAGCGGGCCGTCCTTGATGTGGATGAACCGAACGCGATCGCCCAGCCGGCGAAGGAGTGCGACGGGGTCTTCTCCGCCTACAGCTGCCCAATAGGTGTCGACCTCAAGAACAACCGCCGGATCCAGATGATCTACCAAAACCTCGAGGGCTGAACGGCCCCCGATGCGGTTCTCCAACTCAAATTCATGGTTGTGGTAGCCCACGCGGACGCCGTGTTCAGCACCGCGCTTTGCGGCCTCGTTGAGTGCCTTGGCCGTGGCTGCGATATCCGTTTCGTTGGTCCAGAGGCTGGCCTCGACGTGCGGGTCGATGACGGTTCCGATGCCCAAGGCCGCAGCGGCAGCGAAGATTTCATTTTGATCCGCACGTAGCAACGGTGCGTGACCGGATGGAGCCGTCAGGCCATTCTGGGCCAGCGCGGCAGCGAGCGGCTCCGCGGTGGCAACAAAGTTATAGGGTTCCACCGCCGTGTAACCGGCAGCGGCCACACGGCTAATGGTGCCGGCCAAATCTTCTTCGAGTGGCTTGCGCAGCGTGTAGAGCTGAAGCGAGTAGGTCACGAATTCTCCTTGGTTAGGATCCACGCCGCTAGGAGTAGCGCAGCAGAGCAACGTCTTTGGGGCTCAGATAAGGCCCATCACTGCAAAGCTATGTTAACTTTTGCCGATGGTCAATCAAAAGTGGCAAGTTTGCAGTCGTTTTTCATTTTTGTGACAGGAATAAGGGGTGCGTGCTTTCATTAGTGCATGCCCGCAGCCTTCAAAGACCCACTCACCGCCGTGCCGAGCAACGTCCTGAGCGCCTCGGCGGGAGCGTCCAGTGCAGGGCAACTCTTTCAGCTCTTGCGGGATGGCCGGGCTCGGACTCGCGCAGAATTAGCCAACGCAACTGGCCTTGCTCGATCGACCATTGCCACTCGTGTAGATGCCTTGACGGCCATTGGGCTAGTAGGGCCCGCAGGTGAGGCTGTCTCCTCCGGTGGGCGGCCGCCGTCGCGCTTTGCGTTTGCACCTACGGCGCGCAGCATCCTGGCTGTGGACGTCGGGGCAACTCACATTCTGGTGGGTATCACGGATCTGGCGAGCCGCGTGTTGGCAGAATCACGGGCTGCGATCGAAATTTCCGCTGGACCGGCAGCTGTGCTGGATCTAGTAGTTGAGCATGCGCTCGCCTTGCTCCAGGAAGCTGGGCGGAGTGCCAAAGAACTGGTGGGAGTGGGAATTGGATTGCCCGGGCCGGTGCAGCACTCCACCGGCAAGCCCGCCAATCCGCCCATCATGCCGGGCTGGGACGGCTTTGACGTTCCGGCCTATGTGCAGCGGGCTCTTTCAGTGAACGTCGATGTACTGGTGGACAACGACGTGAACATTATGGCCCTGGGTGAGCGCGCATTTTTCTGGCCCGAGGTGGATAGTCTGCTGTTCGTCAAGGTAGCCACGGGCATCGGAGCCGGCATCATTTCTGGCGGGCTGTTGCAGCGTGGTGCGGATGGCAGTGCGGGGGATATTGGCCATGTTCGCGTTCCCCGGGGGGATGACAAATTGTGCCGTTGCGGAAACTACGGCTGCTTGGAAGCGATGGCATCAGGTCCAGCCATTGCTGCGGCGCTAACGGCGGAGGGAGTGCCAGCAGAAACTGGCGACGACGTGCTGGACTTGGCCAGGCATGGCAATATTCAGGCCGTGCATGCCATGCGGCAAGCCGGGCGGGACGTCGGGGATGTTCTGGCCACGTGCGTAAACCTGCTCAACCCCTCGGTGATTGTGATTGGTGGCGGACTCTCCGCCGCAGGAGAATACTTGTTGGCGGGGGTGCGCGAAGTGGTGTATCAGCGCTCCCTTCCACTGGCAACGGCCGGATTGCGGATTGTTCAGTCGATGGCAACGGATCAGGCGGGCATGCTGGGCGCTAGCTGTATGGTTATTGACCACGTGTTGGCACCAGCCAGTGTGGAAGCTCTTGTTGAGAACGCTTAGGAGACTGAAGTGCCGCGGGTAACTATCTCGGCCTTGGCTGGACAATTAGGTCTCTCCAAGGCTGCGGTTTCCTATGCGCTGAATGGGCAGCCCGGCATTAGCGAGGTGAATCGGGGGCGGGTCCTGGAGCTGGCCGCAGAGCTTGGCTGGTATCCCAGTTCCAGCGCCCGGGCCCTGTCTCACGCGCGTGCTTCGGTGATTGGAATTGTGCTCTCCAGGGAGCCTGAAATGATCGGTTCTGAGCCGTACTACATGTCAGTGCTGGCTGGTATCGAATCAGTGTTAAGCTCCGCGGACATGTCCCTGCTGTTGAGAATGACAGGTAGTTCCGGCGGTGCGGATTTGGCTGTGTATAGGCGCTGGGATGCGGAGCGGCGGGTGGATGGCGTGATCTTGTTCGACCAAACATCGCCGGATCCGCGGCTTGAGGTACTGGCGGGTCTGGGGCTTCCCTTCGTCCTCCACGGTGCCTCCGAAGACACCGCAGGAATGGCCGCCAGCACCGTGGACCAATCCCGCGACGCCATGACGCTGGTGCAGCATTTGCAGTCGTTGGGTCACCGAAGAATCGCATATTTCTGTGGCCCGTTGAGCCTAGTTCACGAAGTTCGACGGCGGGAAGCGGTGTTTCGCTTTGCGGCCGAAGCTGGCATTGAGGTGCTTGCCAGCCAGGGGGACTACACCTTTGAATCGGCCCGAGTGCAGACCGCACAGTGGCTGGACACCATGGATAGACCCACGGCGATCGTCTATGGGAATGACCTGATGGCCATGGGCGGAATGGCTGCCCTGCGCGCCTCGGGCGCGGTGGTTCCGGACGATGTATCCGTGATGAGCTGGGACGATTCGATCTTCTGTCGGATTTCTACCCCCCAAGTCACCGCGTTGGCTCGTGACCCAGAAGAGCAGGGGAAAGCATCCGCGAGGTTGTTGTTGTCAGTGATTGCCGGCCATGCGATAACGAGTGTTCCGCTGGGTGAAGGTGCTCTGGTGCGTCGCGAAAGTACAGCAGCAGCCACCCGGTGACGGTGCGGTAACAATCCGCGGCAACACTTGCGCACTGAACCGGTTCAGTTACACTCGTCACTACAACGGAAGTTCGCTTCAATGCAGCAAATGTCAGTAAAAACCCCGCAATTCACCAGCCAATTCGGCCTCATTTCGCGCAATATTTTGATAACAAATTGAAGTCAGTTGGATGGATAAACCAATTACTTTGCAACTTTTGATTGACCAGCGACATAAGTTCAACTAGCTTGGTGCACAGACCGGAGATTTTTGCTCTCCTGGCGCTTTGCGGATCAGCATTGGATCTCAGACAAGGAAGTCATTCAGTGAAAATACGTACGATTGCCGCAACGGCAGCATTGGCAGCGCTTGCGCTGACCACGGCTGGCTGTGGTGGCACCAACAACGCTTCAAACTCCTCTTCATCTTCCACTAGTGGTGGCACCATCACCTACTGGGCCAGCAATCAGGGCACCAGCTTGGACAACGACAAGCAGGTTCTTACCCCGCAACTGGAGAAGTTCACTCAGCAGACCGGCATCAAGGTCAACCTTGAGGTCATTGGCTGGAACGATCTTCAGACGCGCATCCAGACGGCAGTGACGTCGGGGCAGGCTCCGGATGTTGTCAACATTGGAAACACCTGGGCCACGTCGCTGCAGTCCACGGGCGCTTTCTTGCCACTCGATGACAGCGCCATGAAGGCAATCGGTGGCAAAGACAAGTTCGTCAAGACGGCTCTGGACACCGGTGGCGCCCCTGGTCAAGACCCCACCTCGGTTCCGTTGTACG
>JABBNV010000010.1:18920-21469 GCA_019352125.1 Acidobacteriota bacterium
CTTACGGCCTGTACTACAACAAGGCCATGTTCACCCAAGCCGGCGTAACCCCGCCCACCACCTGGGAAGAGCTGGTAGCAGATGCCAAGAAGCTCACCACGGGGAGCCAGCACGGCTTTGCCCTGGCGGCAGGTAGCTACACGGAGAACGCGCACTTCGCCTTCATCAACGCAGCGCAGAACGGCGCGGACCTTTTCACCAAGGACGGCAAGCCCGCCTTCTCCTCTGATGGCGTAGTCAATGGAATCAAGCGCTACCTGGATCTGATGCAGACGGACAAGGTCGTAGACCCCGCCAACGCTCAGTATGACAACGGCACCAAGGCTGTCAATGATTTCGCCACCGGCAAGGTTGCGATGATCCTGAACCAGAACAACGCTGACTCCAGCATTGCTGCCAACGGCATGAAGTCTGACGCATACGGTGTAGTTCCCTTCCCCGCACCGTCAGCCAGCACGGACAAGACTGCCAGCCTCATCGCCGGTATCAACATGTCCGTCTTCAAGAACACCAAGAACAAGGACGCTGCTCTCAAGTTCGTCAATTTCATGACGAGTGCCGAGACTCAGACCGCCTTGGATAAGCCGTTCGCTGCATTGCCAGTGCTGAAGGATGCAAAGCCTAACTTCACGGATAACGCGGAAGAGGCCAAGACCTTCGCAGACATCTACGCTACGAAGTCCAAGCCGCTGCCTTTGGTACCCGCTGAAGATCAGTTTGAGAGCACCGTGGGTAAGGCGATGAACCAGATGTTCGCCAAGATTGCCTCCGGTGGAACCGTTAGCACGGATGACATCAAGGCCGCTATGAAGACTGCCGAACAGCAAGTCGCCGCAGCCGGATAATCCGCCTCAGTGTGGGGCCGGGTGTACCCGGCCCCACACTGTTTTAGCTTGAAGACGCTTACGAAAGGGCAGTCCTCGCCAATGGCCGCTGCAACTACCGAACCACACACTGCCGGGCCGGATAAGGCCCCGAAAACGTACGCCCCGCGTAAAAAGCGGGCCGCCGGGTGGTGGTTGCCTTACGCATTGCTGGCACCCGCCGTCATCTTTGAATTAGTGATCCACGTGATTCCCATGTTTACGGGGATCTGGATGGGTTTCTTGAAACTCACCAAGGCCTATATCTCCAATTGGGGCAAGGCTCCCTTTACCGGGCTTAAGAACTATCAGATAGCCCTCGACTTCAACGGAGCAGTAGGCGCATCGCTGCTGCAATCGTTCCTGATCACCTGTGCCTTCACCATCTTGGTGGTGGGCATCTCCTGGACGCTGGGCATGGCCGCCGCAGTGGCCTTGCAAAAGAAGTTCCGCGGGCAGGGTTTCTTCCGCACGCTGTTTCTGGTTCCCTACGCGCTGCCCATGTACGCCGGCATCATTGCCTGGAAGTTCATCTTGCAGAAGGATACCGGCGCGCTCAATCACTTCTTGTATGACAACCTGCACCTGGGTGGGGACAAGCCCTTCTGGCTCATCGGCGACAACGCCTTTGCCGCCGTCGTCTTAGTAGCCATCTGGCGACTCTGGCCGTTTGCTTTCCTGATGCTCATGGCGGGTCTTCAATCCGTGCCCAATGACGTTTACGAGGCATCCGCAGTGGATGGAGCCAAGCCATTTAGGCAGTGGCTCTCCATTACACTGCCCATGGTGCGCCCCGTGAATATGGTGCTGATTCTGGTCATGTTCCTGTGGACGTTCAATGACTTCAACACGCCATTTGTGCTCTTCGGGAATGCCCAGCCGCCAGCTGGAGACTTGATCTCCTTCCACATCTACAACGCCTCCTTCCTGACCTGGAACTTTGGCTCAGGCGCTGCCATGTCAGTGCTCCTGCTGCTCTTCCTACTGGTGATAAGCGGCGTGTACTTGCTAGTGCTCAATCGGAGGTCCAAGCGTGCGTGATACAGCCGGATTTAAAACATTCCGTGTAGTGGTGATCGCGTTGTTGACAGTGTTCACTGTGGTACCTGTCTACGTGATGATCACCTCTGCGATGAAACCTCTGGCCGATGTTCAGGGGCCGTTTAGCTGGTGGCCCAGCACCTGGACAATTACTCCGTTCATTGACATGTGGAAGACGGTTCCGCTGGCCAGCTATTTTGTGAACAGCCTGATAGTGGCGGGCTCCGCCACTGTGTTGAGCCTGGTCATTGCCATCTTTGCTTCCTACGCGATCTCCCGTTACCGGTTCTTTGGCCGATCGATCTTCTCCACCACTGTGCTGTCCACCCAGATGTTCCCTGGCGTGTTGTTTTTGCTGCCGCTGTTCCTCATCTTTGTGAACATCAACTCGGCCGTGGGTATCCAACTAGTGGGTACTCGGCTGGGTCTGGTGATTACGTACCTGACGTTCTCCCTGCCGTTCTCCATTTGGATGTTGGCCGGTTACTTTGACGGCATCCCGCGGGACCTGGACGAGGCCGCTAAGGTAGACGGTTGCGGGCCCATGCGGGCGCTGTGGCAAGTAGTACTGCCGGCAGCACGCCCAGGGCTGGTTGCCGTGGCCATCTACAGTTTTATGACTTCATGGGGTGAGGTGCTCTTTGC
>JABBNV010000010.1:21479-25456 GCA_019352125.1 Acidobacteriota bacterium
ACCCTGGCCGTGGGGCTGCAACTCTACTCCACGCAGACCAATGTTTACTGGAACCAGATCATGGCAGCATCCCTGGTGGTTAGCGTGCCGGTAGTGGTGGGGTTCCTGTTGCTACAGCGCAACTTTGTAGCTGGCCTCACCGCGGGAGCAGTGAAGTAAAGCTAGATGGCGCAACCGTCGGGGCCACACGCAGCGTCGTCCGTGGCCCCGGCAACCATGGTCAGCGGGTGCGCTTCGGTCCATGCTTCGGCGAGGGCCTGAGCGAACAGTTCCTTGGGCTGGGCTCCGGAAATGCCGTACTTGCGGTCAATCACAAAGAACGGAACGCCGGTTACGCCCAGCGCTTGAGCCTCGGCAATGTCCGCACGGACGTCATCGGCGAATTGTTCGCTGTCCAGCGCGTGGTTGATTTCTTCGGCGTTCAGACCGGCGGCGACGCCGGTGCGCACCAGGTACTCCCGGCTGCCAATATCTTCGCCGTGCTCGAAGTGACCCGAGAGCAGCGCCTCTTTGACGTCGTCGCCCTTGCCCCAGCTGGAAGCCAGATGGATCAACTGGTGAGCAGAGAAGCTGTTGGCCACCACTATGGATCCGAAATCGTAGGCTAAACCTTCACCCGCCGCCTGCTCAGTCACCTGGGCAAACATGTTCGCAACTGAATCCGCTGGCATGCCCTTCCGATCGGCCAGGTACTCAATCTCCGTGCCGTCAAAGTGCTCTGGCAGGGACGGGTCCAGCTGGTAGCTGCGCCACGCAATATCCACGTCGTCTTTGTGGGCAAAGTCTGCCAAGGCGGATTCAAAACGGCGCTTGCCAATGTAGCACCAGGGACAGGCCACGTCGGACCAAATTTCAATCTTCACGTCGTCTTCAACCACACGGCCCCTGCCAGCTATTCCCGACACCGGGTGTCACGTTGCGGATACCCGGAACGCCAACAGGCGGGGAAGCACTTGAATCAAGTGTTTCCCCGCCTGTTGGGCAGGCTGTCAGAGGCCCTATGCAGCTACAAAATCCTCTGCAGGCATGGCCTCGTGCAGGAATCGAGCGTAGGCGGGCACTGTCAGGAAAGTGGGGAATTCCTCACCGAGTGCCACCTCCTCGAACAGCTCGCGAGCATCACCAAACCGGTCATCGTCGGAGCGTTCCAGTTTGCCAAACTCTTCCTCCACCAGATCCCGCACACGTTCGGCGGTGACCAATTCGCCGTCGTCCGTAATGGCCTGAGCGTAAATCCATTGCCACACCTGCGAGCGGGAGATCTCAGCCGTGGCAGCATCTTCCATGAGGTTATTGATCGCGGCTGCGCCATTTCCGCGCAACCAGGATTCGATGTAGCGAATGCCTACTTCAATGTTGTTGCGCAGTCCCTGCTCCGTGATGTTCCCGGGCGTGCTGGCAATGTCCAGCAGTGCCTTGTCGTCGCAGGTCACGTCCTCGCGGCTGCGCTGGAGCTGATTCGGGTTCTCACCCAGTACCTCGTTGAAGACCTCCATGGCAACGGGCACCAGATCGGGGTGAGCCACCCAGGAACCGTCAAAGCCGTCATTGGCCTCACGGCTCTTGTCCGCACGGACCTTATCCATGGCGTTGGCGTTGGCTTCCGGGTCGCGTCGGTTGGGGATGAACGCTGCCATTCCACCGATGGCCATGGCACCACGTTTGTGGCAGGCCCGCACCAGCTGCTCCGTGTAGGCACGCATGAAAGGTGCCGTCATGGTGATCTGGTTGCGGTCCGGCAACACGAAGCGGGGGCCGCGGGTGCGGAAGTTCTTGATCACCGAGAAGAGGTAATCCCACCGGCCAGCGTTCAAACCGGACGCGTGATCGCGCAGCTCGTACAGGATCTCCTCCATCTCGAAGGCTGCGGTGATGGTCTCGATCAGTACGGTTGCCCGGATGGTTCCTTGGGGGATGCCCAGCAGATCCTGCGCCAGCACAAAGATGTCATTCCACAGGCGCGCTTCCAGGTGATTTTCAATCTTTGGCAGGTAGAAGTACGGGCCCTTGCCCTGAGCAATCAGGCGCTTGGCGTTGTGGAAGAAGTACAGGCCAAAGTCAACAATCCCGCCAGCAATCGGCTTGTTGTTGATCAGCATGTGCTTTTCGGGCAGGTGCCAACCACGCGGGCGAACCACAATGGTGGGCAACTCTGCAGCTGGGCGCAAGGCGTACGTCTTCCCAGCCTCCGAGGTGAAATCGATCCGACGCTCCAGGGCGTCAGTGAGGTTGAGCTGCCCGCGAATCACGTTGCCCCAGCTGGGGGTCGAGGAATCTTCCATATCCGCCAGCCACACCTTGGCGCCAGAGTTCAGGGCGTTGATGGTCATTTTCTTGTCCACCGGGCCGGTGATTTCAACCCGACGATCCTCCAACCCCGGAGCCGGAGAAGCGATGCGCCAGTGCGGATCTTCGCGAATTTCCGCAGTTTCGCGGAGGAATCGAGGGTCCGTTCCGTTGCTGATCTGCGTCCTGCGGGCCAACCGGTCCTGGAGCAGCTCTTGCCGGCGGCCGTTGGTGGCTCGGTGCAAAGCGGCGATGAAATCCAAGGCCCCAGGCGTCAGTACTTCATCTTGCCGGTGGATAGGCTGGGCCGTTAGCGTGATGCCATTGAACGTCACGCCGTTCAGGCTGTTCGTTGAATTCATGAGAGTTCTCCGCTCAAGAGTTCCAGCTACACGGTGCTGGAGGATTGTTGGTTAGTGGAACTGCTGTGCTTCGGTGGACCCGGCCAAGGCCAAGGTTCCGCTATTCGGGTTCAAGGCGGTGGCAACCAGGTCAAAGTAGCCGGTGCCAACTTCGCGCTGGTGCTTGGTGGCGGTGTAGCCGCGGGATTCAGAGCCGAACTCCTTCTCCTGCAACTCCACGTAGGCGCTCATGCCGTTACGAGCGTAGCCGTGCGCCAGATCAAACATGGAGTAGTTCAGGGCGTGGAAGCCAGCCAGGGTGATGAACTGGAACTTGAAGCCCATGGCTCCGAGCTCGCGCTGGAACTTGGCGATCGTGTCGTCGTCCAGATGCTTCTTCCAGTTGAAGGAAGGGGAGCAGTTGTACGCTAGCATCTGATCCGGGAATTCGCTGCGGATGCTCTCAGCAAACTTCTTGGCCAGTTCAAGATCCGGGGTTCCCGTCTCCATCCAGATCAGGTCCGCATACGGAGCGTAGGCCAGGCCACGAGCAATGCAGGGCTCCAAGCCGTTCTTCACGTGGTAGAAACCCTCGGCAGTGCGCTCGCCGGTCAGGAACTGCTGATCCCGCTCGTCCACATCGGAGGTGATCAAGGTGGCTGCCTCAGCATCGGTGCGAGCCACAATCACGGACGGAACACCCGAAACGTCCGCCGCCAGACGCGCCGCGTTCAGGGTGCGGACGTGCTGTGCGGTGGGAATCAAAACCTTCCCGCCCAAGTGGCCGCACTTCTTTTCGCTGGCCAGTTGGTCTTCCCAATGCACTCCAGCAGCGCCGGCGGCAATCATGGACTTCATCAGCTCATAGGCGTTCAGGGGGCCACCAAAGCCAGCTTCAGCATCAGCAACAATCGGCACCAGCCAGTCCTCAACGCTCTGTATACCCTCCGAGGACTCGATCTGATCCGCCCGCAGCAGCGCGTTGTTGATGCGGCGCACCACCGTAGGAACCGAGTTGACGGGGTAAAGGGACTGATCCGGGTAAGTATTGCCTGAGGTGTTTGCATCGGCGGCTACCTGCCAGCCGGAAAGGTAGATGGCCTTGAGGCCAGCCTTGACCTGCTGCACGGCCTGGTTACCGGTCAGTGCGCCCAGCGCATTCGTGTAGCCATCCGAACCGGCGTTGGCCAACTGGTCCCACAGCTTTTCGGCACCGCGGCGAGCCAGCGTGTGTTCTTCCTGAACGCGGCCACGAAGACGTACGACGTCGGCAGCAGAGTAATCGCGTTCTACGCCATTCCAGCGGGAATTGGCTTGCCATTCCAGTTCCAGGGCCTCGGCCTGCTGTTG
>JABBNV010000247.1 GCA_019352125.1 Acidobacteriota bacterium
ACTTTGATGCCAGGGCGTCCGCGAGCCGGATGGTTGCCAATGAATCTGCGGCAGAGGTGTGCGCAGCATCGAGCGACACCGAGAACGCTTCGCAGAGCGCTACCAGGGTTCGCTTGCCGCGCCGGTACTTCTCCACCTGTTTGCTGAGTACATACGGGTCAATTACGGGCATGGGGTTGGCCGGGGTCACTGCATGCCTGCGGGCCTCCTGCGCCAGGACCGTGAAATCGTAGGGCGCGTTGAACGCCATGACGGGTATGCCCTGTTCAAAGAGTTCACGCAGCACATCCGCCAACTGGACCACGGCGGTGCTTGTCGGCATGCCGTGTTGGCGCGCGTGCGCCGTCGTAATTCCATGTATTTGGGTGGTCTCGACCGGGATTTCGATGCCGGGATCCACCAGCCATTCATGTTCCTTGATGAGCGCACCGGAGGCGTCAACCACCACCACGGACGCGGTGACAATGCGTGCATCCAGGGGATCACGGCCGGTGGTTTCAACGTCAAATGCGGCCCGGGGAAGGGTGTGCCAGCTACTCATGAAACCAACATACCTGCATGCTCGGACACTGAGCACCGGTAGCCGCGCGGGAGAGGATCACACCGGCCAATTACACTGGGTGCGTGCGGAGCGAATATGTTGAGGCGGTGCTGGACGTTGCTGCCCTGATTCCGCCGGGACGTGTACTTTCCTATGGCGATATTGCGGTGTTGCTTGAATCCGGTGGCCCCCGGCAAGTGGGAACTGTGCTGGCCCGCTACGGATCGGACGTCCCCTGGTGGCGCGTGATCCGGGCGTCGGGATTGCCGCCCGCTGGCCATGAAACACGTGCGCTGGCGCATTACCGGGAGGAAAAGACTGCCTTGCGCGGCCGTGCGTCCGGTGAGCCAGCGCTTTGGCGGGTAAATATGTCTGCAGCGCGCTGGGAACCGGCAGAGGCGGACTTTCGGGCTCTGGACGCGACCCGTGCGGCCTTGGAAATTGCGCTGGGTTCCGGCCGGGGTCCTGGCCTGGATTCTGCCGCGGGTTCTGCTTCGTGGCTGCGCGAATAGCGGGTGGTTGCATGGATGTCAGCGGCGAGTGATCAAATAGAGCCATGGTCTCCACAGCTCCCGCACTGATCCTTTGCAGTCCGCACGCCGCGGCCTCCGGTGTTCTCTCGCTGGACGCGGATCAAGAGGCAGTTGTCTCCCTGCCGGCCGGAAGTGGGCCGGTGTTGTTGTGGGGCGCTCCGGGTACTGGCAAGTCCACAGTACTGATCGAGGCGGCAGCACGGCGGGTAGAGCGGGATGGCTTGGACCCGGCCAAATTGCTGCTTCTGGCACCGTCACGGCAATCCGCCGCGCGGCTGCGTGACGCGCTGACTCAGCGGCTTGCCCGAAGTCTCAGCGTCTCTCCCGTGCGTACCTGGTCCTCCTACGCTTTTGACCTGATCCGCCGGGCGCGCGTTGAGGGCCGGATGCCTGAGCTGACGGGCACGCCCAAGCTGCTGAGCGGGCCGGAACAGGACCTGATTATTCGCGAGCTGTTATTGGGGCACCGCAACGGGCTGGTACCAGGGCCCGCGTGGCCGGTGGAAATGCGTGAAGCATTGCCCACCAGAGGGTTCCGTCAAGAGGTCCGGCAGCTCTTTGACCGCGTTATCGAAGCTGGCCTCAACCCGGCTGAACTGGTCGACTTGGGCCACCAGACTGGCCGGCCGGACTGGGTTGCTGCGGCGGATCTCTACGCCGAATATCGCGAGGTGGTGGACTGGAGTCGGTCTGGATCCTTTGACCCTGCAGGCATTATCACCGGGGCGCGCTCCCTGCTGGAACGGGATCCAGAGTTCCTGGCCCAAGAACGGGAGCGCCTCCAGCTGATTCTGGTGGACGATATTCAGGAAGCAAATGAGGCGGTTCATGCGCTCCTGGCATTGCTGGCACGCGGGCAAGACGTTATTACGACGGCGGCTCCGGACGTGGTGGTTCAGGGGTTCCGGGGTGCCCGGCCGGACCTGGCCTCAGAGCTGCGTGAGACGCTGTCTACGGACCAGCACCAGGTGCATGAATTGGCGCTGACGGTATCCCATCGATTGCTTGCACCGCTGGCCGCGGCATGGACATCCGTTGCAGAGCGGATTTCGCAAAGCCAGGGCGGCCACCGGGCCAGGAACCTAGTGCAACCGAGCCCGGAGCGAGGATCCGACGGTAACGCTGGGCCTACAGAGCCGCCGCAGGTGCGTGCCGTGGTGGTCTCCAGTGAGGTGCATGCGCAGCGGTTGGTGGCCGAAAGGGTGCTTCATTTCCAGCTGGAACGGGGGTTCTCGCTCGGCGATATTGGCGTGATTGTGCGTACGGGCGCTCAGCTGGACGGGCTGCAGCGGTACCTCAGCTCGCACGGAATTCCAGTGAAAGTGCCGGTTGCGGAGAATCCCGTGCGCGACGAGGCAGCCGTTCGCCCGCTGCTGGATGCCCTGGCCGTCTGCCTGGACCCTGACCTGCTCACGCCGGAAATGGCTGTCACCTTGTTGACCAGCCGTATTGGCGGAGCGAATTCTATTAATCTCCGGCGGCTCAGGCAGGCCCTGCGCCAGGCGGAGCGAGCCAGTGGCGGGGGCCGGGCATCGGATGCATTGCTGGCTCAGACTCTCGCGGAACCCACTGTGCTGGAGGCCCTTGGCTGGGATGGCCGCAATGCGCTTCGGCTGTCACGGATGCTCCGTGCTGGGCACGATGCGCTGCAAGGACCGGCCGCTAACGCTGAGTCAGTTTTGTGGGCGCTGTGGGATGCCTCCGGGTGCTCCGACTACTGGTCTGAACTTGCGCTGAAGTCTGGCCCAGCCGGGGTGCGAGCGGATCATGATTTGGACGCCATCATGGCCTTGTTTCAGAGTGCTGAACGCTACGTAGACCAGCTCCCCGGATCCGGGCCGCGAGAGTTCTTGGAGTACCTGCGTAGCCAGGACTTACCCATGGACTCCTTGGCAGCCCGTGCGGTGCGCCACGACGCGGTGGAACTCATGACGCCGGCCAGTGCGGCGGGGCGTGAGTGGCCGGTGGTGATTGTGGCCGGGTTGCAGGATGGTGTGTGGCCCAATACCCGGTTGCGCGGGGAGTTGCTGGGTTCGCAGCTATTGGCTGATGTTCTTTCCCGGGGGGCCTCCGCAGCTCTCGCTTTGGGGCCAGGAAGCCGCCTGCGCGAGGTCAGATATGACGAGTTGCGTAGCTTTTCTGCGGCCATTTCACGGGCCAGCAGGGAGCTGTTGTGCATCGCCGCTGCCAATGAGGACCTGCAACCAAGTGAATTCCTGGATATTGTTGCTCCCCTGGCGCCGGGGGAGCGCGAGAGGCCCATCACCGAGGTTCCCCGCCCCAAGACGCTGCGCTCGCTGGTGGCAGAGCTGCGGCAGGAACTTGAAACCACGGGAAACCCGGAGGCCGCCGCAGTGCTGGCTGGCCTGGCACAGCGGCGCGTCCCTGGTGCCGATCCGGCCCAGTGGTGGGGGCTTGCACCCTTGAGTTCCACAGCTCCCATTGTGCCTGCCGGAGAGCCTGTCCATGTGTCTCCCTCCCGTGTAGAGGCGGTACAGAAATCGCCACTCAATTGGTTTATCAGCCAGGCCGGGGGCGAGGTAGCGACTGACTTCGCACGTAGTCTGGGCACGCTGGTCCATGCGATTGCGCAGGATATGCCGGATGCTGCAGGCTCCGAGTATGTCGCGGAGCTGGAGCGACGCTGGGCCAGCCTTGGCATGAAGGACAACTGGGAAGGGCAGGCGGACTACGCGCGGGCCACGGAGATGGTTCGAAAATTGGCGGTCTATGTGATTGAGATGCGCAATGATGGCCGCACATTGAGAGCAGTGGAACATGACTTCAGCGTTGACATTCCTTCGGCTAGCGGCGTGGTGGCGCGATTGCGGGGTCAGGTGGACCGGCTGGAGCTGGATCACGACGGCAAGGTAGTCATAGTGGATCTCAAAACTGGTCGCTCCAAGCCAACAGCCAAGGAGTTGCCCGAGCATCCACAGCTGGCGGCCTACCAGGCGGCCATCCATGCTGGCGCGTTCGATGAGCTCATCCCCGGTGCGTCCCAGCAAGGGAGCGGTGGTGCGCTGTTGGCCCAGCTGGGCGGAACCACCAAGAAGGTAGACCAACAGCGTCAGGATGCGCTTAAACCTGACGAAGATTGGGCCGTGGAGATGATCCGCAACGCGGCAGAATGAACATGTCAGGCGTGCCACCCTGTCTCAGGGTTCGGCCAGTCACCC
>JABBNV010000248.1:0-3853 GCA_019352125.1 Acidobacteriota bacterium
CGTAGCAAGCAGGTCCATTGCCTCGTGATCAAGCGCGAAGCAAAAGATGTTCCTGTTGGCCGTCATCCGCTGTGCTGAGCTGGCTTTCGGGATCACTATGTTGCCCAACTGAAGGTGCCAGCGCAGAATAACCTGTGCCGGGGTGACTCCAAGCCTGTCAGCAATGCTCATCACCGTGGGATCCTCCAGCAGAGAGCCTCGAGCCAGTGGGCTCCACGCCTCCGTAGCTATAGAGTGCTGAGCATGGAATGCTCGCAGTTCCTCCTGAGCCAACCGGGGATGAAGTTCTATTTGGTTGACCGCTGGAACCACGGTGCACTCAGCCAACAGCGTTTCCAAGTGCTCAATAGCAAAATTTGAAACCCCAATAGCACGGACGAGTCCGTCGTGATACAGCTCCTCCAATGCGCGGTAAGTCTCCACGTACAGTCCCTGCTCAGGGCACGGCCAATGAATCAGAAACATGTCCACGTAGTCCAGACCCAGCTTGGCCAGAGAGGTACGGAAGGCAGCGTGTGTACGGTCATAGCCTTGTTGATCGTTCCAAACTTTGGACGTGACAAAGACGTCCTCACGGCTCAGCCAGCCGTTGCTGCCGGTGGCTTCGCGTACGGCGGTGCCAACTTCTGCTTCATTGGCGTACAGAGCAGCAGTGTCGATACTGCGATACCCCAACTGCAACGCTGTCGAAACCAACGCGGTCGCGTCCGTAGCTGGCACCTTGTAAACACCGTAGCCAAGGCTCGGAATGCGCACGCCGTTGTTCAGCGAGATGAAAGGGATGCTGTGCATGATTCGACTCTATCGCGGGGCGGGCACCCTGCGCGTGACCTAGTCCTGATTGGCGAGGAGGCGCCGAGCAGTGACTTCATCAAGAATCAGGTCGGTCACCAATCCCGCGGCAAGGGCTCCTTGCAGACCAACAATTTTTGACGCACCGGAAACCACGCATATTCGACGGCGAACCTGACGTAGTACGTTCAACGGTGGCCCGGACGAGCGCTGGTTCATCACAATCCCGTCATCTGAGCCGTCCGCGCGGAAGAATACGGTAGCGACGTCGCCAACGACATCATTAGCAGCCAAGGATCCAATATTTGCCTCGTCCAGGTAGCCACCCGCGTAGACATGTGAGGGTATGTCGGAATCCATGGATCCCACGCCAAAAACGGCCATGGTCATGCGTTGCTGCAAGTCGAGGATGCGGCTAACACTGCGTTCCTGCCACATCGCCTCTTTTGTCTCGGCTCGGTCAAAGAATGCTGGTACTGGAAACTGTTCCACGCGCGCGCCGAAAGCTGTGCCGAACCGCCGCAGGATGTCACTGGCGTAGCCAATTCCTGTGGTTTGTATGTTGCCAGCCCCATTGAGCTGCACCATGGTGCTGTCATGGGTCAGCTTTCTCCCCAGATGTTGGCTCACTGCCGAGATCGTAGAACCCCATGCCACACCGATCACCGCATCCGAATCCACCAGCGCGCCAATAGTGCGGCCCGCTTGGATACTCACGCGCTCAAGACTGTCCTGTTCACTGAGCGTGTCCGGAATCGGCACTACGTGCACGTCCACGTTGAATCGGCGCCGAATGGCATCCTCCAGTTCTGGTGTTCGCTCGGCGGAACTTCGGATTTGAATCTGCACTAATCCGCTGTCCCGGGCGTTTGTTAGGAGACGGGAGACCGTGGACCGGGACACCCGCAGTTCCCGGGCAATCGCGTCCATTGTCAGATCTTGTAGATAGTACATTTGTGCAGCACGCAGCCCTTGCGAAGCGTTGTTTCGGCCCATGGTCACAGCTCAACCTCTTATTCTGCACGTTTGTGCAAACCGCTTGACGGGTTTTCCCACCGATCTTGAGAATAGTTGAACAAGGTGCAGTGACGCACGTATAAAAGCTTCAGGGAGACACAGTGGCAACCTTCGGCAATGCCGGAACAGCAGGAACATCCAATCAACGAACCACCGTTGCGGCCATCAAGGCCCGTCCACGAGCGCAGGTGCTGATTATTGGTGGTGGCATCAACGGTGTTGGCACCTTTAGAGACTTGGCGCTGCAGGGCGTGGATGTTGTCCTGGTGGAACGGGGGGACTATTGCCAGGGTGCCTCCGGAGCATCGTCGCACATGATTCACGGCGGTATCCGGTATCTCGAAAACGGTGAATTTCGGTTGGTGCGGGAATCAGTCATGGAGCGAAACTCACTGCTGCGGATTGCACCTCACTACGTAAAGCCGCTTAAAACCACTATTCCGATCTTCAGCACGTTCTCCGGCGTCTTGGCAGCCCCGATGCGCTTCTTGACGCACAAGCAGCAGGGCAAGCCCAAGGAGCGGGGTGCCTTTTTAATCAAACTCGGGCTGAGCCTCTACGATTCTTTTTCTCGCGACGGCGGCAACGTTCCGCGCCACCAATTCGCAGGCCGCGCCAAAGCCCTGAGCCAACTTCCGGAGCTTAACCAGGGCATCAAATACGCCGCCACCTACTTTGATGCTTCCGTTCACAATCCGGAACGCCTCACCCTCGATGTATTGCAGGACGGCGAGCGGGCCGGTGGTGACAAGGCTCGGGCCAGCAACTACCTGGCCGTTACCCGGGTCAGCGATGACGGCGTCGAGCTAGTAGATCAGCTCACCGGAGAGACTTTCTCCTTCTCCGCAGACGTAGTGGTTAACACCACTGGCGCCTGGGTGGACATGACCAATCAAGCCATGGGTACGCCGTCGTCCTTCATGGGCGGAACAAAGGGTTCACACATTGTGCTTGACCACCCGCAGCTGTTGGCCGCCTGCGCGGGGCGGGAAATTTTCTTTGAGCACACCGACGGCAGGATCGTACTGATCTACCCCATGGGGGATCGCGTACTGGTGGGCACTACGGATATCGACGCGGATATGAAAAAGGACGCAGTCTGCACTGATGAGGAGATCGACTACTTCTTTGACCTCATTGGGCACGTATTCCCCTCGATTCCCGTGTCAAGAGATTCGATTGTCTACAGTTTTGCGGGTGTGCGGCCGTTGCCGCGCCACGACGAGACGGCCCCGGGATTTGTGTCTCGGGACTACCGCATTGAACGTAGGGAGCAGATTATTGGCTCTCGCAGTACTCCCGTCTTGTCCCTAGTGGGCGGTAAGTGGACCACATTCCGCGCTCTGTCTGAGCACCTCAGTAATGACGTCCTAGCCGAGTTGAGCATCCCGCGAAAAGTCTCCACGGCAGGCATGTCCATTGGTGGCGGAGTGGATTACCCGGCCACTGCGGAGGGCGTTGAGGAATGGATTCGCGCCAACGTGTCGCAGACGCTCACTGCAGAGCGAGTAGCCACACTGCTGACTCGCTATGGCACACGCGCCAAAAATGTCATCAGGTACCTGGATCAGGAAGCAGATTCGCCGGTGAACTCCACCTCCGAGTTGAGTGCCAGGGAACTGGCCTACATGGTGGAGCACGAACAAATTGGCCACTTGATCGACGTACTGATCCGCCGCACTTCATTAGCTTTCCGGGGGCTAGTCAGCAGAGAACTTCTCGAAGAGACTGCCCAATTGTTGGGCGGAAGACTAGGGTGGGACTCAGAGCGTCGGGCCCAGGAAATAGACCATGCCTCGGACGTTCTTGAACGGTTCCACGGTGTGCAGATCGACGCCACAGCAGCAACGCGGCGCTGACCAAAAAACTTGAATGCCGGTGCTGTTTGGCACGGGAACAAGAACGCAGGCCCCAACATCCTGGGCCGCTGACAAAAGAATAGAAATAGGAGTCAACGATGTCTCTTGGAATTATTTTCCTGTCGGAAACGATGGGAACCATGATGCTTACCCTGCTTGGTTGTGGCGTTGTTGCCAACGTGGCC
>JABBNV010000248.1:3863-4243 GCA_019352125.1 Acidobacteriota bacterium
GGCTCGAAGGGCAACAACGGCGGCTTTTTGATGGTCAACTGGGGATGGGGCCTTGCTGTGATGGCTGGTGTGTTTGTGGCCGCCAAGTCCGGTGCTCACCTGAACCCTGCCGTTACCCTCGGAATTATCCTCAACAGCGCGGCTACCGGATCGAAAGACTTTGTTGCCGGGGTGCCGATTGATGCGGCCTCCATCTTCACGTACTTCGGCGCCGAGCTCTTGGGTGCATTTATCGGTGCTGTGGTTTGTTGGCTCGCCTACAAGCAGCACTTCGATGCTGAACCCGATCCGGCCGCAAAGTTGGGCGTGTTCTCTACTGGACCAGCAATCCGTAACAATGTCTGGAACGTGATCACCGAGGTGATCGGCACCTTCGTGCT